>JANWIB010000105.1 GCA_025450155.1 Sphingobacteriaceae bacterium | reverse complement strand
CCGCAGAGGTAACCAATGCCGATGCCATTCATCCGGGTTATGGGTTTCTTTCGGAGAATGCTAAATTTTCTGCAATCTGTCGCGATTATGGAATCAAGTTTATAGGAGCCACTCCAGAGCAAATAAACGGTATGGGAGATAAAGCATCAGCTAAAGAAACCATGAAAAATGCTGGCGTGCCTACCATTCCCGGTTCTGAGGGCTTACTTGCTGATATAAAAGAAGGTATTGAAATCGCGAATCAGATTGGCTATCCCATTATATTGAAGGCAACTGCCGGAGGCGGGGGCCGTGGGATGCGTATTGTGTGGAAAGATGAGGAATTTGAACCCGCTTGGGATTCTGCCCGTCAGGAAGCAGGTGCCGCATTTGGCAATGATGGAATTTATCTTGAAAAATTTGTTGAAGATCCACGCCATATCGAAATTCAGGTTGTGGGAGATCAGTACGGAACGGTTTGTCACCTTTCAGAACGTGATTGCTCCATCCAGCGTCGTCACCAAAAGCTCGTTGAAGAATCACCTTCTCCGTTCATGACGGAGGAACTTCGCCTTAAAATGGGAGAAGCGGCAATTAAGGGAGCAAAAGCCGTACAATACGAAGGTGCTGGAACCATTGAATTTTTGGTGGATAAACATCGCAACTTCTATTTCATGGAAATGAATACCCGTATTCAGGTAGAACATCCGGTAACGGAAGAAGTGATCAACTACGATCTGATAAAAGAACAAATTAAAGTAGCTGCCGGCGTGCCAATTTCCGGAAAAAACTATATACCAACGTTGCATGCCATAGAATGCCGGATCAATGCGGAAGACCCATTTAATGGCTTTCGGCCTGCTCCGGGACGTATTACCAATTTCCACTCTCCGGGTGGACACGGTGTTCGGGTAGATACACATGTGTACGCAGGCTATCAAATTCCACCAAATTACGATTCGATGATCGCGAAACTGATTTGTACAGCACAAACCAGAGAGGAAGCAATTTCTACTATGGAGCGAGCCTTAAGTGAATTTGTAATTGAAGGTGTAAAAACAACCATCCCCTTTCATTTGCGTTTAATGAGAGATTCTAACTTCAGAGCGGGAAATTTTACGACCAAATTCATGGAGACTTTTGATCTTGGGGAATAAGAGATTTAACCCGAAAAATATAGTATACATACCATTCTGATTGAAAGAATGGTATTTTTGTTTTAACACAACATGAGTACCAATAGAGGAACTAATTTAATTGAATCCATCAAAGAAAAAGGAAAGAGCTATGATGCAGAGATGTCCTTCTTTGATCATCTGGAAGTCCTCAGATGGCACTTGGTTCGTTCCTCAATCGCCATTATTATTTTTACTGCACTCGCCTTTACTTATTATGATGTAATTTTTGATCAAATCATCATGGGCCCTAAAAATCCTGATTTTTGGACTTATAGAATGATGTGCATGATTGGCGCCAGGTTTAACCTTGGTCCAGATTTCTGTATAAAAGACATCCCATTTAACATTATTAATACCGATATGGCCGGGCAGTTTACCTTGCAGCTCAATTCTTCTTTATTAATGGGCATCATATTGGGGTTTCCCTATTTGCTTTTTGAACTTTGGCGGTTTATTAAACCTGGACTTACCAATTTGGAGCGTAAATCAGCTAGTGGCTTTGTTTTCTACGCTACGTTATTATTCGTATTGGGCATTTTGTTTGGCTATTATATTATTGCACCGCTTTCGGTTAATTTTTTAGCTAACTACCGCATCAGTTCGAATATCCAAAATCAAATTACTATTGATTCTTATTTGTCTTCCGTTGCAACCCTAACTTTAGGATCGGGTATTGTATTTGAACTACCCATTGTAATCTTCATCTTATCGAAAATGGGAATCATGACACCAAAATTTATGCGTGCTTCTCGTCGGTATGCAACAATTATAATTTTAGTAATAGCGGCTGTTGTAACCCCAACCCCCGATTTACTTACCATGCTTACGGTAAGTTTTCCATTGTTTTTATTGTATGAGATCAGTATATTGATATCGGGCAGGGTTGAAAGAAAGCGACATAAAGCAGATTTAATACACAACTGAGATGGAATCTAAAAAAAGAATAATTGCGATAGGCGCAGATCATGCCGGGTACGAGTACAAAGAGATTTTGAAAGATGCCTTATCCGAAATAGAAGTAAAGGATTTTGGCACTAACAGTTCTGATTCTGTGGATTACCCGGATTATGCACACCCGGTTGCTGATGCCGTAGAAAAGGGAGAAGCTGAGCTCGGCATACTATTTTGTGGAAGCGCCAACGGAGTAGCCATTACCGCGAATAAGCACCAGGGTATTCGGGCTGCCATTTGTTGGAACGAGGAGATTGCTGAATTGGCCCGTAAACATAATGATGCCAATATACTTTGCATTCCGGCCCGATTTGTTTCTTCCGAACAAGCTAAAGCTATTACTCAAAAATTTATGAGTACCGAATTTGAAGGCGGAAGGCATGAAAATCGTATAAACAAAATAACTAATAATCATATATGATGAAAAAATACTTCTTATTTGTAATCACTCTGTGTTTATCAGTACCTCTTCTTTATGCACAGGATCCGGTGGCGCAGAAATACGCTTCGCTAATTACACCCGAATTGGCAAAAAAACATTTAACTATTTTAGCTTCCGATGAGTTTGGAGGCCGTGAAACGGGTACCTTGGGAGCTGAAAAAGCGGCTCAGTATATAGCGGATGAATTTAAAAGGCTAGGACTTATCCCTCCGGTTAATGGTTCTTATTTTCAAAAGGTGCCATTGATAGAAAAAAAAATAGAAGTAAGTAAATTCAGCATAAATAATAATTCCTTTATTAATGGGAAAGATTTCTACATTTCTGGTAATTCTAAAACAAAAAGTATTCAAACAAACGAAATAGTTTTCGTTGGATATGGAATAGACAGCGATGTTTATAATGATTTAAAAGGAGTAGACATTAAGGATAAAGTAGTACTGGTAATTAATAAAGGTGAACCGGTAAAAGACAGTATTTCAGTAATTACAAAAACCAGAAAATTATCTGATTGGAGTACGAGTGTATCTAAACGGATTGATTATCTAAAAAGTTTTCAACCTGCTTTAATTATTGCTATAAGCCCGAATGCGGTTACTATGATTCAAAAATATGCTTCGTATTTTAATGAACCCAAATTAACCCTTCAAAAAGGTGGTGATAAATCAGAAAGAGGGTCAATTGATGTGATTAATATTACTCCTGCCATGGCTGATGAATTTCTAAAATCTGCTAAAAAGAGTTATGAAACCCTAAAAATGGAAATTGATAAAAGTAGTATTCCTAAGACACAGGTTATAAAAGCCAATGTTAATCTGACTTATGGAATAAAAACAAAGGAGATTAATTCTGCCAATGTTTTAGGCTACCTGGAAGGAAGTGATCTGAAAGATGAACTTGTTGTATTTTCCGCACATTACGATCATATAGGAATACATGGAGAAGGCGCTGATAAAATTAATAATGGGGCCGATGATGATGGTTCGGGAACCACGGCGGTGCTGGAACTGGCTCGTGCCTATACGCAGGCAAAAAAAGCGGGAAATGGCCCGCGTCGCAGTATTTTATTTTTAGGAAATGTTGGAGAAGAAAAAGGACTGCTTGGCTCCGAATGGTATTCAGAAAATCCGGTATTTCCATTGGCGAATACTGTTACAGACTTGAACATTGATATGATTGGCCGTGTTGATCCTGAGCATAAAGCCGATACGAATTATTGCTACCTTATCGGCTCGGATAAATTAAGCAGAGATCTGCATAAAATCAGCGAAAATGCTAATGCAACCTATACGAAATTGAAAATAGACTATAAATATAATGACCCTGCTGACCCGGAGCGCATTTATTACCGTTCAGATCATTATAATTTTGCCAAACACAATATTCCGATCATATTTTATTTTAACGGAATTCATGAAGATTATCACAAGCCAAGCGACGAAGTAAGTAAGATTAATTTTAACCTTCTTGTCAAAAGAGCCCAATTGGTTTTCTATACTGGATGGGAGCTTTTAAATCGAGACAAAAGGCCCGTGGTGGATGTGGTAAATAATAATATGAGCGCCAGATAAAACGAAATAGACTGTCTTAAAAGTAGAATCTCTTTTCAATTAAAATTCGAGATCTGACGCTAACCCAATTCTATGATTAAAGTACTACAAAACCACTCCTTAAAAAAATTAAACACATTTGGCGTTGATGTTATAGCTCGTTATCTGGTTGAGATCAATAGCGCCGATGATTTAAAAGAACTTTTTGCCAATTCAAAATGGAAAGAGATGGATCGTTTAGTACTTGGCGGGGGGAGTAATATTTTGTTTACGAAAGATTTTGAAGGCTTAATAATTAAGATCAATATAGATGGGTTAAAGCATGAAGTAAAAAACGATGAAGTATATATAACGGCAGGTGGAGGCATTGTTTGGAATGATTTAGTGAACTATTGTGTTGAAAGAGGTTTTGCCGGTACCGAAAACCTGAGTTTAATTCCAGGCTCCGTCGGAGCATCTCCAATTCAAAATATCGGTGCATATGGCGTAGAGTTAAAAGATATTTTTTATTCCTGTAAGGCTTTTGAGATTGAAACAGGGAATATGCTTGAATTTTCTAATGCCGATTGTGCATTTGGCTATCGCGATAGCATATTTAAAAACAGGCTAAAAGGAAAGGTTATTATTACGGAAGTGACGTATAAACTATCTACCCATCCTAATTTGAATACAAATTACGGCGCCATCCAACAAGAATTGCATAAAAGAGGAATTATACAACCTAACATTAAAGATATTTCTACAATTGTTTCTGAAATTCGTGTAAATAAGCTCCCCGATCCATCTACCATTGGAAATGCCGGTAGTTTTTTCAAGAATCCGATCATTATGGTCGACAAATTTAGACACTTACAGTCTACTTTTCCAGACATTGTCCATTTTTCTGTTGGCAATGGTTTAGAAAAAATTGCTGCCGGGTGGCTGATTGAAAAATGTGGTTGGAAAGGCAAAAAAATGGGTGAAACCGGTACCTGGAAAAATCAGGCATTGGTATTGGTAAATTATGGAAATGCTACAGGATCAGATATTTATAGCTTTTCTTCCCATATTATAGCCGACGTTAAGAACACGTTTGATATTGAATTAGAGCGTGAGGTAAATATTATTTAAAACCAGAGATTTCTTAAGTTTCAATTAATTCTTCTTAAAAAAAAGAAATCGATTTTCTTTTTCTGACTGTTTAGCACAATTGTTGAATGTAATCTTTCACAATGTAACAATTAATCATCACCTAAACACCTAAACAAGATGACAAAGATAGAATTCAATACCATGGTTATGCATCAGGCAGGCTCACTTAAAATGTATGCTTTACATTTTACTCACGATGCCGATGATGCAAATGATCTTGTACAAGATACTCTATTAAAAGCGATTACCTATTATAATAAGTTTAAAGAAGGTACGAACCTTAAAGGATGGTTGTACACTATCATGAAAAATACATTTATTAATAACTATCGCCGTTTTATAAAAATAAGCTCCTTCGTAACCAAATCTGATGAAATATCGTCAGCTAACCTTGTATTTAGTTCTACTAAAAACCAAGGAGAGTCAAAATTTGTTATGGATGATATTAAGTTAGCATTAGGCAAACTTCCTGCGGAATATTATGTTCCTTTTAGTATGTACTTTGAAGGATTTAAGTATCACGAAATAGCAGATCATCTTGAAATCCCTATCGGTACGGTAAAAACACGTATACACGTTGCTCGTAAATTGCTTAAGAAAAGCCTAAAACCTTACGATAACGGAATTAAAAAACCAGTTTACGCAGAGCTGGATTAGCTAAGCCCCCTTTTCTAAACTCATCATAACAAGAGCGTGCAGGTGCCAGCCTGGCGCTCTTTTTTATTTATGAGTTATAAAAAAACCACCGTTTTTGGCGGTGGTTGGCATTAATGTTTTTAAATCTTTATTTCGATTTTTCGGAAAGCTTTTTCAGGTCTTCTAATCCGCTTTCAAAATCTTTTCCAATCATGTTATCCATGTTTAGATACATCCAGCGCTCCATTGTGCTGCTGCTGGTGCCACTCATAGTCCAGGTTACTTTAGTCTCATTTGGGTTAGAATGAGGCTCGAAGGTGAACCCACTAGTGGCAATGCTTTGAAAAGGTGCTGTAAAAGTTAAAAGAAAATCTACTTTTGAGTTTGGATCCGCCTTGGTGATCTCCATTTGCCCTTGTCCTGTTTCTTCACCTTTCCATTTCCACAGGTGACCGGGTTGAGCCGGAATACCTGAAATTTCTACTTTTGTTGAAGGCTCCATTTTAGTCCAGGGATTCC
The DNA here is from genome assembly GCA_025450155.1 of Sphingobacteriaceae bacterium. GTDB lineage: Bacteria > Bacteroidota > Bacteroidia > Sphingobacteriales > Sphingobacteriaceae > JANWIB01. The sequence goes on along the minus strand of JANWIB010000105.1, from coordinate 1,400 downwards.
ACTTCAGAAAGTTGTTAAAATTGGCAACATTATTAAAAACAACACTATCGGGTGCGTTAATAATTTTAGTACGGCTCACCGAGTAAGTTTTGGGTAATAACATACCGCCAATAAAGAATATGGCAATCAGCAGTACTACAATAATGAGTAAGATTTTAATAATTTTCATTTCTTTTAGATTTGATTGTCTTAAAGTTAATTAATTTTTAATTTATACAATTTAATTTCACCTTCTATATTTTAAAAAGAAAAAAGTACATTCAGCCCAATGCCAGAACTTCCAGTTTATACGAAAACGCAATTGGCATTGCGTAACGGGCAGGATAAGCCACAGGTTTGGATTGCTTATAAAGGAATTATCTATGATGTATCTAAAAGCCGCTTATGGAGAAAAGGGAAACATTATGAGCATTGGGCCGGGCAGGACCTAACAGACGAGCTGAAGGACGCTCCACATACCGCACAGGTTTTTGAAAAATTTACGGTAATAGGGAAACTAACTTAAAAACAAGCTGAGATTACTGCTCTATTACAAAGCGGCTCAGTTGTACAAATTCGTTCACGCGAGCAGTAACTTCTTTTTTGCTTAAATTCTTAATCTTTTCTGTACCAAATTTTTCAACGCAGAATGAGGCGAGAGCAGAACCATAAATGATTGCATTCTTCATGTTGTTAAAACTGATGGTGCCAACCTGAGCTAAATAGCCTATAAAGCCTCCTGCAAACGTGTCTCCGGCTCCTGTTGGATCGAAAACTTCTGCTAAAGGTAAAGCTGGAGCAGAGAAGATTAGATCTTCATGAAATAATAAAGCGCCATGCTCGCCCTTTTTAATGATGAGGTATTTAGGACCCATTTGAAGTATTTTATTTGCCGCTTTTACTAAAGAATATTCTCCAGAAAGCTGGCGGGCTTCCTCATCGTTAATGGTAAGCACATCCACCATTTTCAACGTATCCAACAAATCGTTTAAGGCAACATCCATCCAAAAGTTCATCGTATCCAATACAATTAATTTCGGACGTTTTTTTAAACGGTTAATAGTGGTTTGCTGTATTTTTGGAATCAGGTTTCCTAATAATAGATATTCACAGTCCTGGTATGAATCAGGAATTAGCGGGTCGAAATTGGCCAGTACATTTAATTCGGTAATCAGCGTATCGCGACTATTCATATCATTGTGATATTTACCAGCCCAAAAGAAAGATTTTTCACCTTCTTTTATTTGTAAGCCTTCCGTGTCTATTCCGTGGTCATTAAATGCTTCAATATCTTCCCTGTGAAAATCGTCACCAACTACACCCACTATCTTCACCTTATTATAAAAATAAGATGCGGCCAAACTTGCATAAGTGGCTGCTCCCCCTACTATTTTATCTGTTTTCCCAAATGGGGTTTCAAT
>JANWIB010000104.1 GCA_025450155.1 Sphingobacteriaceae bacterium | reverse complement strand
TTTTAATTGTTTAATTATTAATGTTTATTGATTGGGTGGTTCTGTATCATCCCGAAGGATGAATATTTGTTTGAGGAAGAGAACCGCTTTGAAGAGAAACCTCACTATAAAATTTCTCATTGAGGAACTTTATAGATTATGGAAAGATAATTACTATCGGCATTTTACACCTCCGTCTTTTTAGTGATTTAATCTAGGTAAAACGAACAACCATGCCAAAGCGATGTTTGCTTTTTGTTAAGGAATGTTAGTGAAAGCAGCGACGTTCGTGCTAAATCAAATTAGAAAAATTAAAAAGCGGAGTTGTACAGTTGCAACTGCAAAATTGGTTGCCCATGACGGGGGATTAGTAGGAAGTAACTTGGAACTTTCTATAATGTAAATTTAAAGTTAAGAGGTTTCAAATTGGATTTCAGCCCCCGTTTTGGGCAAGGGTAGGTTAGGTTCTTTTTTATTTTTTGCGAATGAGGCACCGAAGGTGCTGAATAGAGAAAAAGAAATATTAGAAGATTACTAAGGAAATGTTATTCAATTCCGTTAAGTTTTTGCCAAATTTTTTTGTAATCGGCTCCTGTCATTTTAGTTCCTGCAGGTTTAACATTCTCCCAATGTTTATTCTCCAATTGGGTTAGCCATCCATTCACTTGATGGGATGATTGAGAAAATACATTACCACCAACCGATGCATTGTATAATTGCCCAACCTTCGTCGCAATGTTTCTCGGAACATTATTTTTTCTCATTAGTACGGCTTCATCTGTATTAACACCATAATGTAACAGTGCCGGTAAATTAGCCATTTGCTTTTTTTCCACTTCACTAAGTGTATTCCAATCAGCTCCACTGTTAGGCATTTGTTGAATTGCTGCTAATCCCCAAGTAGCCGCATTTGCCAAATGGGAGTACATTGCACGAGTGCATTTTTCCAATCTCCTTCTGGGATCTTTTTCTGACTTGAAATATTGATCAGCAATAAATTGAATTGATTTACCATTTACCCAATCAATCATCATTCTAGAAATTGCAGTTCGATCAAAAGGAGTTTCTCCACTCGAAAGTACAGAAATTGATGAACTAATTTCTGGGGTATCAAGCATTATCCCAATAAGCTTTTGCAAGCTCTTATTTTGAGTTGAAAATAATTGATTTTTTTGCCAATCCTTTGCTTTTAGTTTTGCATCACCAAGACCTTTAAATAATTTCCCTATTGAGATAGTAGAAAAGCCAGTTGAATCTGAAATTTTTGCAAAGCCTGGATTAATACTTGCGGCATAAGCCCTTAAGTTGGTTTTAAGGTAGGATTTCTGCGTTCCATTCAATTTATTGTAGCCAAGTGTATCAATAAGTTTTTGTTCTAAACTAGAGATAAATGTTTCCAGATTTTTGCTTTGAACATATAAATGTGAAATGTATTGCAACAATCCGGACCAGCGTTCATCTCTAAACAACCATCTTTCAAACTCAATTTCTGGATTTGATAAGGCCACATTAACAATTTCAATTAGTTGTGACTGCAAATCGTCAGCAGCTAGCTTTACATACTCCGATATTTTAACCAATTCTTTTTCATCTTTGGAAATAATTCCAACCCACCCTAAAGATTTTTGACCTGCTCTGCCAACCCTTCCTGCCAAATTCCAGAAATCTCTAACTGGCATCGGATAGGTGCCTTTTTTACTAGAATACTGGTATGAACTCATTATAACCGAGGAAATAGGAAAATTAATTCCTTGGGCAATTGTTGTTGTTGCAACAAGAGTTTGGAGTTTACCTTTCGACATTAAATCTTCAATTAGCATTTTCACCTCATCAGGCAATGCTGAGCTATGTACACCAATTCTATTCTGAAGACAAGATGATAAAGAAAAACTGTCTCCTAATTCGTCTTCAATGAATCGACGTACTAATTCAACATCATCATCCTGAGGAAATCTAGTGGTTTCACCGTTGCTAAGTTCCGAAGCAATGTCAAACGCGGCTGCTGGATCAGCAGCCAAAATAATAGAGGGTTCATGAATGTTTATTAATTTTCTACCTAGAGTACTAGCAAATACTTTTTTAGTTTTCAATTTGGAGAAAGTAACGTCTTCTGCGCTTGACTCTGCAAGTAGTAAATCATGATCATCCTCTAGACGATAAGTATATTTGTTCGTTAAAAGTGTTTTCAGTTTTATTTTGTACTCTCTTTTTTCTCCTTCTGAAAGGATAGCTCCGATAATCCGTTCATTGGGTTGCCACCAATGCAAACTTAATTGTAACTCTTTACCACGATCCCCGCCTAACCACTTCGCTATTTCTGAAGAATTGGAAATATCTGGGGTCATCAAAAGAAAATTAGCCATTTGACAATCAGATTTAATTGTCGACAATAAAAATTCCAAATTTAAACCTCTGGTTTTATCTTCGATATTATGAGCTTCATCTACAACTGCTAAAACTAAAGGACGACTATCACCTGTTCCATATTGTTGTCGAATCATTAGATGGAGTTTTTCATAAGTTGTCACTAATACATCGAACGCTCCTTTTTGAGAATCTGTCGTAATCTCCGAATCCTTTTCCATTAATGATTGTTCAAATCCATCAAGCTCTAACGCCCCACTAATTTTTTCAACCCTTATTTTAATGGGTGACAAATCCTTATTGAGTTCATTATAGACCTGATTAACAAGCGCTCGAGTTGGAACGACATAAGCTACCCAACCACCAGAATCAGCAAATTGATTTAACGCCATTAGAATCCTATATTTTGCAATCATTGTTTTACCGCTTGATGTCGGCAAATTAACAACCACCGCATTATAAATTGGATTAAATATTTCACCAAGAGATTCCTTTTGAGGATAAAGTAATTCAAAAACACCATGATCCTCCTTGCGTGAAATGAATTCATTGAACTTTGAAATCCTTGAATTTACACCTCTTGTATTATACCAAATTGTATTTCGGATTAGTTTAATGGCAAATGATTCGAAGAATTGGAAAAGTAATTGCAAGGTAATATTGCTTGAATTGATTGCATAGTCCTTTGCATACCCAATGTGAAAAAATAGTTTACTTTCTGGATCTGCAGTTCTGCCCTCCACAAGATAATTTGCAACAACATCGATTGATTTTGCAAAATGATATAGAGAAATGAGTTCCGATGCTCCAAAGGGTCTTGCTTCTTCCTCAATGTTATTAAGATATGTGTTCTCAAACTCCTGTTGTTCCGATCTTAATCTATTGATCAATTTAATAGACTCATTTATATCAGTCCAATCAGCTTTTCTCACCAGACCTACCAGGGCCTTAAACGATACTGTTAACAAACGGGAGTTCCAACTATCCGAATCTTGAATTCGGTCAATTTTTGTTTGATGGGTTTTTAAAAACTGTCTAACCAAGTGCCAACCCTCCCCTAAATAACCAAACGAAATAATCTTTATATATTCATAGATGATATATTCGCTTTCAAATTCGGTTTCAAGTTGAGTGCTAATATCGAAATAGGTAGAACAAAGCGCTTTAAATTCTTCAGCTGCTTGGTCATCCCACAATTCCACTATTCGAAGCTCGCATAAATTTTTAGCCTTGATTAATTCTTCGATTTCTTGGGGAAGAAGAGTTTCCGACTCAAAACGGGAAGCAATTTTAGCTTTCTGAATAAGCATATCGATTCCTGATAGCATATCGGGAAATGCATCTTCAAGAAATTGATATTTACCTCCTACATTCATTAGCTAGTAGCTTTTTGTATAAGAGTTTTCCAGTCGTTTGAAGATATTGGACTGTATAATGCTAATAATTTTAATCCAATAGGATCTAAAATAACTTTTTGCAAACGTTCATAACACTTTGCTAAATCGTCTTTGTGAGGCTCGACATCTCGTAATAATACGCCAACAAGTTGATAGGAATTTGGATTAGCATAATATGTACGTAACGCCTTATTATAGTCAATTTTAAACGAGTCGGTCGGATCAAGATTTTTTGTTTTACTCGTTAGACTGGTAATCAAATGCTGTCTCTTTAGTCTTGAGTTATACAAATCTTTTAATTGATTTTCAATGCCCTTTTTACTTGTCATTACTTGAGGTGGACGGTTTTTTATTTCAGATGATGTTTTTACTTCCCCGAATAAAAAAAGAACCGTGTCGTCAACCTCAATAAATCCTAATAGATCCGCACCTGTTGGATTTCCATTAGGATTTCTGACATCTCGCAAGCTATTCCAGTGAAAACGGCATTGAAATTTATTTTCTAATGTTACTTCTGCAATTGCTTCACCAATTTTCCAAGAACGCAAATCGCTTGGTTTTGCTTCGTGTAGTGCTTTAATGTCAGCTAAAAGTGTTTCAGATGTTGCAAAACCAGTCTCATCTAATAAAGTTTGTAACTCTTCTAAATGAGCATCCTTGTTTTCACGGTCAACCATGTTACTTTGAACCGGACCCTTCAATAAATCATTTAAAGTAGTCTGTTTAAATTTAATGCCTTTATAATACCTTCGTTTAGTATCAATATGTTCGAAAACTATATCCATAAGTATATGGTTTAGGTTGGTCTGATTTTATATGATTCAGTAAAATATCCAATGATAGGTTTTTTGTCAAGTTGGTTAGTTCTAAATCTAGCATTTATTTTAATGCTAAGAAAATAAATCGCAAGGTACTAAAAACCATATCTTTGCACAAAAAATACTGAGCATACGAATTTGCGGCCCGGATAGGAGCGATACCCCGCCTTTTATGGCGGATTTAGGTGTTGGCGGCGGGTAAAGCGGATAGCCGGATAAGCCGCCCTATTATTTATACTTCATTAGATTTAAACTAATCAGGATCACTATTAGGGTAACGCCTACATCAGCCGCTATTGCCAGTACCAAATTGCTGAATCCGAAAAATGCTAATGTGATAAATACCAACTTTACCAAGATGGCTCCTATGGTATTGATCTTTATTCGCTGTAAGGTTGCTTTGCTAAGACGAATTAAAAATGGTATTAGAGATAGCTTATCGTTCATTAATGCGATGTTGGCGGTTTCGATTGCTGTATCACTACCCGCAGCGCCCATTGCTATACCTACTGTTGATTGTGCTAACGCCGGGGCATCATTAATTCCATCGCCTACCATTGCCACGTATTTATATTGCTGCAATAGTTCTTTGATCTTTTCGGCTTTATGCTCTGGTAATAATCCTCCAAATATTTTTGTTATCCCTACCTGATGCGCCACGTATTGTGCCGCCTTTTCGTTATCGCCCGTAAGCATTATGGATTCAATATTCAACTCTTTCAGTTGCTTTAATGCTTCCTGACTATCTGGTTTTATTTCATCAGTTAATCCGATAATGCCTGCCACTCCTTCACCAAAACTTATTACCACTGATGTTTTACCCTGTGAAGAAAGTTGCTCCACCATTTTTTCGGCTTCGGCGGTTACATGCTGATGTTCTTTTATAAATGAAAGTTTCCCGAGGTAAATGGTTTCATCTTCGCATACCAAACATTTTGCAATTGCTCCTTTGCCCATGATACTCCGAAACTTTTCGGCCTTATGTGGTTCGAATCCTTCTTTTTTGGATGCATCGACTATGGCTTGTGCCAATGGATGCTCGGAAAATATTTCGGCCCCGGCGGTGCATGCTAATAATTCTTCACGGCTTGTATTGTTAAGCGGAATTATATCGGAAACAACCGGATTACCATAAGTAATTGTTCGTGTTTTATCTAATGCAATGGCTTTTATTTTTGCCATTGCCTCGATGTATTTTCCGCCTTTTACCAATGCTCCTTTAGCTGATGCATTACCTATGGCGGCATAAATAGCTACAGGTGTAGAAATAACCAATGCGCATGGACATGCTATTACCAATAACGTAATTGCCTGCTGCAACCAATGGTTTAGATCTAATTTTAAAATAAAAGTTGGTATAGTAAATAGTGCTACCGCCAGTAAAATAATTATTGGTGTATAATACTTAGCAAACTTCTGTATGAACTTTTGTGTTTCGCTTTTATTGGCTTGTGCCTGAAAGGTTAGTAATACTATTTTTGAGAAGGTAGTATCAGCGGAGAGCTTGGTGGTTTTTATTTCGATGAATCCACTTTTATTAAGTGTACCTGCGAAAACCGTATCTCCTGAGTGTTTGTCTTTAGGAATTGGTTCGCCTGTAATGGGTGCTTCGTCGATGGTGGTTTCTCCGCTTTCGATTATACCATCGAGGGGAATTAAGTCGCCGGGTTTTATCTGAACGATGGTTCCTATTGCCACTTTAT
>JANWIB010000103.1 GCA_025450155.1 Sphingobacteriaceae bacterium | reverse complement strand
CAAGCCCGCTATGGTATCATAATCGCCGTCTTCCGGGAGATCATGTGGAAGAAACTCATTTACATCGTAAATGGTAGCGGCAGCATTGACGATAAATTCATGGTCAGAAACCTTTTCAACAATGGGTTTTTCCTCATCGTATTCGTCTTGTATTTCGCCTACCAACTCTTCTACAATATCTTCCAGCGTAACCATTCCAGCAGTACCACCAAATTCATCCAACACAATAGCAATTTGTATTCGCTTTTGTTGCAATTCGTTTAACAGGTCATTAATTTTTTTAGTTTCTGGTATAAAATAAGGCTTTCTGATAATGTCTTTTAATACCAACTCTTTATTCTCGGCCAAAAGTGGGAGCGCATCTTTGGCATGAACAATACCTACAATTTTATCAATAGTTTCATCATATACAGGCACCCGGGAATAACCTTCTTTGATTAAAAGATCAAGCAATTCACGGTGTGGAGTACCCAATTCAACACCAGAAATTTTAGTACGCGGAACCATAATGTTTTTGACCACCCGTTCATTAAAATCAAATACATTTTTAATCAACTCGTGCTCTGAGGTATCGAGCGCTCCGCTTTCTTTTCCCTGATCTAATAAATACTGGAGTTCTTCGGAACTGTGCGTGGCTTCATGGCCACTCAAGGGTCTAATGCCAAAAAGTTTTAATACCAGGTTAGCCAAGCCATTTAACATCCAGATAAATGGCCTAAATAGTAAATAGAAAACGTGGAGTGGGAAAGATACACCCATTGTTATGCCAATTGGTCTTTGTATGGCTAATGATTTGGGAGCTAACTCGCCAAAAATAATATGAAGAATAGTGATAATGGCAAAAGCGATTACCGGAGCTGCGGTTTGAGAAAAAGAGGTTGCAAACTGAACGCTTGCTCCGAACGCTAATAACGCATTATCAATAATATGCTCCATTACCTCTTCGCCAACCCAACCTAATCCAAGAGAGGCTAAAGTGATTCCTAATTGTGTTGCCGCCAGATAATTATCCAGATGCTGAACAATGTGTTTGGCAATTTTAGCTACGGGGCTCCCAGATTTTGCTTTAATTTCTATTTGCGATACACGGACTTTTACGATGGCAAACTCTGCTGCTACAAAAAATCCGTTTAAAAAAACAAGAAAGAAGGTAAGAAAAATCTGAAAACCCATTTATTCTTATTTAGTTACAACAAAGGTTGATTGGTAAAGCTGAAGGCTTTCTTTAATAACGGTTTCGGCTTCTGCTCTGCCTAACAACTGCTCAATAGTTACGTTTTTGTGCTCAAGCGCTTTATAATCTTGGAAGAAACGCACAATTTCTTTCATGGTATGTGGGGGTAGTTCTGCTAAATCATGGATATAATTTACAGACATATCTTTATTTGCAACGGCAATGATTTTATCGTCTTGTTCGCCATTATCCACCATGTGCATGACACCAATTACTCTGGCTTCAATTATCGACATGGGGTATACATCAACCGAACATAACACTAATATATCAAGGGGATCTTTATCATCACAATAGGTTTGCGGAATGAACCCATAATTTGCGGGATACATTACCGACGAAAAGAGAACCCGGTCTAATTTTAAAAGGCCTGATTCTTTAGAAATTTCATATTTTGCTTTTGATCCTTTTGGAATTTCAATAATTGCATTAACGATAGACGGAAGATCATCGCCTGGGGAAACCTCATGCCACGGGTGCTTACTCATAGTTATTGTATTGATTTAACTTCTCTTTTTCTATTTCGCGTTTTAAAAAAAATCTATTCTTAATATATGCCCAAATTAAAGGAAGAGCTGTAATTACAACAAATCCAACAATAATATACAACAGGTACTCTTCAACTTCTTTTTCAAACTTTTTACCGAGGAAAAACCCTAATAATGTTAAGGATGAAATCCAAAGAATAGCTCCAGCAATGTTATAAAAGGCAAATTTTTTAAAATCTAATTTCACCACTCCTGCAAATATCGGTGCGAAAGTGCGCACTATGGGGATGAACCTTCCCATGATCAAAGCAAAAGCTCCTTGTTTGTGATAATATTCTTCGGCCACTAACAAATATTTCTTTTTGAAGAAGAAGGAATCTTTTCGATGATATAAAACCGGCCCGGTTTTATGACCAAACCAATAGCCTACAAAGTTCCCCGCTATGGCAGCAGCCACCAAGCCAACAATTAAAACAAAAATGTTCGTGTCCAATTTATCTGTTGCCACAAACATTCCTGCCAGGAACAGTAAATAATCTCCCGGAAGAAAAAAACCAAAAAACAAACCCGTTTCAGCAAAAACAACAAACAACAGCACGTAAAAACCGCCTTCTCTTAGTAACTCTTCAGGATTTATAATATGTTGGAGGGTACTCCAGATGTCTTGCATATTTCGAACACTTGTAAAACTACAAATATTAATTAAATTTTGATGAGGAAATTATATCGGATTTGCTTAAATTAAAAAAGTGCCTTTTTAGCTAAATTTTTAGGTGGGCCGAGTTAAACAACGATATTCTATACCTAAAAAACCTCGATGTCCGGATTTCTTATTCTGTTCGTAATGAGCCGCCTTGCTGGGTGCGAGTTTTCCGGCTCGTAACTAATTTATTACCAGGTGTCACATTAAATGTGTCAGTATACCCGGATAGACTCCTAGAATAATGGTTACCACAGCCGATACTGCTAGCACCCATTTAAAAGAAGCCGGTACGGCTAAAGCATTCGGCTCTTCGGCTTTAAAATACATGGCGATAATCACCCGGAAATAATAGAAAATACCAATCACGGCATTCAATACCGCTAAAAGCACCAGGATGATGTGGTATTCGGATAAGGCCTGCGAAAATAGCATGAATTTACCAATAAAACCCGCCGTAAGTGGGATTCCCGCCAGAGATAACATGGCTAAGGTTAAGGTGAAAGCCAAAAAGGGATTCTTTTTAGCTAAACCATTAAAACTGTCAAAGCTGTCCGATCCAGTTTGGCGCTGAACCAGCATCAACACGGCAAAGGCCGTAATGGAGGCAAGTGAATAGGCTCCGGCATATAAAAACACCGCGTTGGCTGAATTGCTCCCTAGTGAAACGATGGCAAACAGCATGTAACCGGCATGAGAGATACTGGAATAGGCCAGCATTCGCTTAAAGCTGTGCTGATATACTGCGGTAATATTGCCGATAAACAAGGTAAGGATGGTAATAACCAACAACACGGGCATCCAGAAATCGTGCAGCGGCGTAAAACAAGCGGCAAATAAACGCAGGAAAGCGGCAAATCCGGCAGTTTTTACTACCGTACTCATGAATGCGGTGATCAGTGTGGGCGCTCCTTCGTACACATCCGGAGTCCAGAAATGGAACGGAGCAGCACCTATTTTAAAACATAAGCCAATGATCAGCAATAAAATACCCACATAAAACAAGGGCGAAACATCTGGAGTAAACTCTGCGGGATGGGCTATAACATAGGCATTGATAGAAGCTAAATCAAACGAACCGCTGGCTCCGTAAAGTAAGGCTATCCCGAACAATAAAAATCCAGTAGAAAAAGCTCCCATCAAAAAATATTTCAATGCCGCTTCATTAGAGGCGTAATCTCTTTTTTTGATCCCCGCTAAAATATACAAGCTTACCGACATAATTTCTATCCCGATAAATAGCATTACCAGATTGTGGAACGAAACCATTACCACTATACCCGTTAAGGCAAAGAGCAGGATGGTGTAGTATTCGGCAACATGGCTACTGATATTTTCAAAATAATTTTTTGATAACAGGAAGATCAGAAGGGTAGAAACAATGGCAATGCCCGAAAAGGCAACCGCAAAATTATCAAACAGCATCATTCCCTCGTAAATAGGCGCAGCGCCGGAATTCCATTCAAAAACGGCCAATGCTAATGCGCCTAACAGCCCAACAATACTAACCGGCAATAGCGCATTCTTAGCTTTATACAGACCAAGGTAAAGAACAACGATCGCTAAAATGGATAAGGTAATTAATGCGTTCATATTTTTATTCTGTTTGGCTCCGACCTTTTAGAATTTTGAGTTTAAGATTTGCATTTTGGCATTCACCGCTTCCAGTAAGGCATTAACAGCAGGTTCTGAGATTTGCAACAATGGCTTTGGATAAATACCAATAAGGAGTACCAAAGCGCATACGATAACGAGCACCGTTTTTTCTACACCATCTATATCCTGAAAGAGCACTGTATGTTGATTAGTTATCCCAAGCATCACCCGCTGGTACATACGCAACATATAAACTGCTCCGAAAATGATGGTTAAGCCGGCAATAACCGCCGCCCAAATGTTGTACTGATAAACGCCCATCAACAGTAAAAACTCACCGATAAAACCATTGGTTAATGGGAGAGCAACTGTTCCAAGCAATATAATCAGAAACGCGATGGCCAATTGTGGAGCAACTTTGGCAATTCCACCCATCTGATCAGAATCTCTGGTATTTAATCTTCGAATAATAATGTCCAATACGAAGAATAATCCGAATACATTTATTCCGTGATTAATCATCTGGATCATTGCTCCCTGTAAACCCTGTTGATTCCAGGCAAAAATACCAGCCGCAATTAATCCAACGTGAGCAATGGAAGAATAAGCTACTAATCGCTTAACATCATTCTGTGTAAACGCGATAATAGAAGCATAAACGATTCCGATAATAGAGAGAATTAAAGCCGTTTGTCCCCATTGCACAAAACCCAATGGAACAACCGGAATTAACCATCGAATAACGCCGTAAATGCCCATTTTCAACATAATTCCTGAAAGCAGCATGGTTCCTGTTGTAGGCGCCTCGGTATAGGTATCGGGCTGCCAGGTATGGAACGGAAACACTGGCATTTTGATAGCAAATGCTATAAAAAAAGCCCAAAATAGCCAGCCCTGAGTAGATGGCTCTAATGCCAACTGATAGAAAGCCTGAATATCGTACGAATGATTTGGGGTTTGCAGATACAGGTAGATAAAACCTACCAACATAATTAAACTGCCCAAAATGGTATAGATGAAAAACTTGATGTTTACGCGAATACGATTTTCACCGCCCCATAAAGCACAAATAAAATATATCGGAATTAAGGCGGCCTCCCAACCAATGTAAAACAGGAACGCGTCTAATGCCGTAAATACCAATACTAACGCACTTTGCATAAAAAGGACTAAGCCGTAAAAAGCGCCGGGGTTTTTATAATCGTGTTTAAAACTGGAAAGAATAATTAAAGGAATAAGCCCGTTAGTTAATAGCACCAAT
>JANWIB010000102.1 GCA_025450155.1 Sphingobacteriaceae bacterium | reverse complement strand
TGCATACAGTGTAACAGCGCAAGACTCTGTCGGCTTAAAGGCTAATTTAGATACCACCTCACTTTCTTTGGATACTACCTATTTTTGTTTAAAAGAAAAACAGGTTAGCTTGGTAAAACATAGCTATGGGGATAGCAAGAACAAATTTATAGTTATTCATGATAATGAAAATACAGGTATAGCCGCTGCTCTGGACTTTATACGCACAAACGGAGGGCAACTGTTGGAGCTTCAATACGGTGATGTACGTAATATTACTTTTTACTATAATACTAAGAAATATGAGTTCGACCCGAATGGTATCTATACTGAATCGGGTTTGAGGCCCATTCTAAAAAAGTTTTCTCTCGGTCCAATTACCCCCGGAGCTGTAAAAATTGTAAGAACTTTTGGATTGAATTTATTGAAAGCGTATGATTTGGATCGTTCTGAAACTATTATAACGCTTCATAACAATACGGATGAGAAATTTTCTATTCGTGATTATTTGCCTGGAAAAACGCTGGCAAAAACGACAGGTAAGCTTCATATTAATCCAGAAATGGATCCGGATGATTTATTATTGGTTACCGATATGCGATTTTTTAACTATTTGAAAGAACACAATCTTAATGTAATTTATCAAAGCACCAAAGGGCCTAATGATGGTTCTTTATCGGTTTATGCCCAATTGAATAATATACCTTACGTTAATATTGAAATACAGCATGAGCATTTTGAAGAACAGCGAAGGTTAATTGAAGTGGTAACGGATATGGTTAAAAGTTTCAAAGGTTCTTTTACTTCTCTCTGAATAAGTGAATTGGTGCATAACGTAAATGCTAATTCATTATTTGCAGTTTTTCTTATATGTTGAAAATTGGTTAATATTTTTTAAGTTTGTAGAAAAACAACTTAAATATGAAAATTTTGAAAACTACTTTAGCGCCATTTGCTATGGCAATCTTAGCTCTTTCGCTATACTCATGTAAGGCAAAAAAGGCAGTAACTGAACCAGTAGCTGTAGTTGAGGAAGTGAAACCAACCCCACCTCCACCTCCCCCTCCAGTAAAAGAGGAAGAACCTGTAGTAGTTGTGCCTACGTTTAATTACAGTAACATTCAGTTTGAATTTAACTCTGCAGTATTGAGAACATCTTCGTATGCGGTATTAGATCAAATGGCTATGGAATTGAAGGCCAATCCTACAGTGAAATTAAACTTAGATGGACATGCTTCTGCAGAGGGAACGCCTCAACATAATATGGTTTTATCTGTGGATAGAGCTAATTCAGTAAAATCTTATTTGGTAAATGCGGGTGTTGATGCCAATAATCTAGTTACAAAGGGTTATGGCGAAAGTAAACCAATCGCTTCAAATGACGATGAAGAAGGCAGATCACAAAACCGTCGGGTAGAGATTAAAAAAGTAAATTAAATATAAATTTTCTCCCGATAAACAAAAAGGAGAAAGTCTTTAAAGGCCTTAGTATTAGCTAAGGCCTTTTTAATTTCTATCACTGGTCAATTGTTTTATAATTGATGAGGAATTAAAACATTTGAGCACAATTATTAAAAGTCTAACTTTGCCTCAATGGAAAATTTAAATGTAAAAGATAGTAACGGAAATCCGCTTAATGAAGGTGATTCTGTAATTCTGATTAAGAGTTTGCCGGTAAAAGGCACTTCAATTACCCTTAAAAAAGGAATGAAAATAAAAAATATCCATCTTACTGCTGACGATCAGGAAGTGGAGTGTCGGGTTGAGAAAACTAAAATGGTACTTAAAACTTGTTTTTTGAAAAAAGCGTAAACTCTAAAAATATTGAAAGTGTTCCGCCCCAACAACTGCTTACAATGGAAATGGCATTTATTCTTTTAACAATTCTATTAATCCTTTTTGCACTTTTAGCTCTTTATGATGGATTTTATTTGCACATTTTTAAATACGAATTATATAAACGAAAAGAAAGCAAGGCCGAACATTTAACACATACTATCAGAGCAGTTCTTTTCCCGGCTATTCTTTATTTTTTGTATTTAAAGGCAGATTGTACATGGTGTTTTTATATTGGTTTAACGCTTGTATTAATTGATATTATCGTGTTGGGTGTAGATGCATTTATAGAAAAGGATAGTCGACAATTTATGGGTGGCTTACCTCGTTGGGAATATATAATCCATCTGTTTGTAAACGGATTTCATTTTGCATCTATTGCCGTTTTCCTGGCGGTAAAAATCAGACTGGATAATCATAACATGGTGCTTGTAGAGAACTTTAGCCAGATTGATTATTATCGTGTATTTACTTTCGTGATGCTCAATATCATTCCCGGAGCTATTTTGCTTGCACTACTTCATATATTTGTAAGCATCCCTTCCACAGTAGTCTACTGGAATATAATTCGGAAAAAATTTACTTGTTGTTAATAATATATTTAATACCTATACTTCCTCTTCAAAATAATAATTCTTAGTTTCAGGGTATCATAAACAAGTCCTATTACCAGGCAGGTTGCGGCTAACAGTAGACTTAAAATTCCAAATGCAAAATAACTGTACCCACCAACAATACACCCTATAAAAAAGAAGCTAATGATGGCAAGACGTAATTTAATGACTGATTTTAGTCTTTTTACCTGTTCTTGTTTTCTGTAATAAAATAACTGTGATAATTCAATACCCAAATCTGTAAATAGGCCAGTTAAATGCGTTGTCCTTACAACCGAGTTGGAAATGCTTGTTACTAATGCGTTTTGTAATCCCATGGCAAAAAGTAAACTACAGGCAATGAGATTGGCATTTTGAATAATGGTACGATGGCCCAGAAAAGCGATTGTTATTAAGATTACTATCTCGAATGTTACCGGAATGATGTTGATGTACCGCGTATTTATCTTCTGAACGGCCTCTATTAGTAGATTAGAAACAAAAGCGCCTATAAAAAATGAAAGAATATAGATTAAAAATACAGAGGCTTCATTAAAGTTTTTCTTAATTACTTCATCGGCGAAGAATGCAAAGTGGCCAGTAACATTAGTTGTAAGTTGTTTAACTGAAAAAAATCCACTTACGTTAACAATTCCGGCAACAAACGATAGCAGGGATGCCAGTTTTAAATTATGAATGAGTGTTCTGCTTTTGCCTCTATGCCTAAACATCAGAAGATTATAATTAGGAATAAAAATACATAAAAGAAAGCTGCTTACTCGTTTACCCGATAAGCCGTCCCTTATACCCTTATATAAATTTTCTTTTTATCCATCCAGTAACCTAAAAGCCATAATAGTAACATATACGAAATGGCAAAAAGCAGTGAAGCAGTTTTACCTTCACTCCAGGTAAGAAACAGATGAGTATATAACCAGTTGCTTAAACTTTTTTCACCTATTCGTATAAAGCTTAGGGTTTTTATTAACAAACCCGACATCACAAAAATAAAAAGTGGGTTTTTGCCGAATACTTGAAAAAAGTAAGTCCATTTCCTGAAGCCTACAATTTCTATGATCCATAAAAGGACAGAAAGTATAATCAAATCTAAACCGGTAGAATGTACTACGTATGAGCTGGTCCATAAAGGTTTGTTAATAGGGAAATACCTATCCCAAATTAGCGCCAAACATACCAAGGCCAAGCCGGTAAAGAGTAAACGTATTATTGTAGTTAGATTATTTCCTTTTTTTTGTATAAAGTTTCCGGTAATGTAGCCTGCAATGACATTGACCACTGCAGGAAAAGTACTGAAAAGCCCTTCAGGATCAAACGGAATACCAAATCCTTTATATAGGTTATTTGGCGAGAAGAGAAGAAGATCAAATTTTAAAGCAGCGTTACCTTGCAGGCTATAGGGATCGGGTTTGGTACCAAAAAAATACATCAGAGCCCAATACCCCAGCAAGATGATAACGCTTAAAATAATAGCGCCTTGTTTTTTGAGATAATGGATTGCCAGCGATGCCAAACAATAACATAAAGCAATGCGTGGCAAAACCCCCAATATCCGGATCTGTGTAAAATCTTTCAGGATAATTTCTCCTAAATCGTTGCGCTTTACAAAAGGAAAAAGATGGCTAAATAATCCCAAAAGGAAAATGATGATAGTACGTTTAAAAACCTTTTTTAAGAAAACAGAATCGGGCTGCTGCTCAAATTTTTTCATGCTAAAACTCATCGCATTGCCTACAACGAATAGAAAGGTAGGAAAAACAAGGTCGGTGATAGTGAAACCGTGCCACTCGGCGTGCTTAAAGGGAGCAAATATGGTACTCCAGCTTCCAGGGGTGTTTACCACGATCATTAAGGCAACGGTTAATCCCCTCAACACATCCAGCGAAAGGTACCGGACAGGCGATTGGGGTGTTGAGAAAGTTGATTCGGTAATTGTAGCTTGCATAATTGGGTTGGCTAGTTGTTTGTTAAAGTAATAAAATGCTATTATTTTTCTTGAGTTTCTTAAAATCAGCCTCTTAGAAATATCTGAAACCCATGTTTCTTCTTTTAAGGCGAAATACTGAGTTCCTCACCCGTTAAAAAGAAATACCCATTTTGAAGTGTATTAACTGTATCTATATTTTTGCCGATTAAAATGCCATCGTAAATAAATTTCTTTAATCCATTTAACTCAAAATGTAAATCAATTAGGCCCTTTGCGTTTTTCCATAAAACTTCACCCGGATTTTGCTGCACAAAACCAGCTTTTTTTAACCATTCTTCTGTTAATGGGATAAGAATGATCTCATCGAATTTAATTCGAAAATGATAACCAGGCTTAGGACTAAGCATTTCGCCGATAATAGTTTCTTTTTGAATTTCCTGGACGGATAGTAGTCCAACCTGGTTTTCTCTTGGATTAACTTCAATCAGGTTGCCTATCCTTAATTCTTTAGTGATCATCGCGTTAAAATTAGATAATATTTGTCCGTATAAAAAATTACTTAGGGCTGGTTTTTCTTTAACCAAAGAAATAGTAATCTTGCTGTTGATGAAAGCAGTTGATCTGAGATATAATTATCCATCTGTGGAATTAGAAAGTAGCCTTTTGGAAGACTTTTTAAGCGGACTAAGTAAAAGTGATTTGCAGGGCTTTTCTAGCTTACTACCTATAACAGGAGATCCAGAGCTTTTGGAAGTCGCTAATTGTTATTTTAACCTGAAATCAGGAATTACAACCGCTATATGTTGTAACAGTGGTAACCAAGCATTATTTTGTGTATTGCAGCTATTAAAGAGCAGAAACAGTACTGTTTTGACGGATCCTTATACTTATAACGTGTTTCGTTATATAACCACCTCTTTGAATATTAAGGTAATTAGGGGAGAATGGGATGAACACGGACTCACTATTGAGAGTTTAAAGGCTAATCGGGGGAAGTTTTCAGCATTTTATTTACAGCCTACTATTCATAATCCAACTACACATATAATGCCGCAAAAGCGGAGGGAGGAATTGGCTGATTATAT
>JANWIB010000101.1 GCA_025450155.1 Sphingobacteriaceae bacterium | reverse complement strand
TCCCACATGTATGGACAGAGTATTATCTAGCCGTTTAGGAGTGGCAGCCGTAGAAGCTTTAATGGCGGGCCATTCAGGTGAAATGGTTGGTATTGTAAACGGAAAAATTCGTTACACACCATTTAAAAATGCCATTAAACATATTTCAGAAGCAAACCCCGAGCTACTAAAGATTGTAGATATTCTTTCCCTGTAAAAATTGTGAAACCCATTATCGGGTTAAATAGGGAGTTAATTTATTTCTTTAATTGACTTTGTGTAGCAGAATCCATAATGGAATTCCTGTATTCAAATTCCGCTGCTTTATCTACAATTTGGTGAATCACCTCATCTAGTTTTTCTGCAGTTTCTTTAATGTGTTCTATTACACTACCATTAAACAAATCGGAGGGATCCTGATAATTAAAGAGACTTACCAAGCCCATTATAGAAGTAACCGGACCCCTGATTTCATGAGATGCAAGGGAGGTAATTTCTCTTAATCGTTCATTCTGGTCAAGCACCCGCTTTTCATTCTTCACCCGATCCGTAATATCACGAGAAAAGCAGCCAACCCCTATAATTTCACTTTCATTATAAATGGGATGTATTTTTACCTCCGCTATTATTACCCGGTTATTGGGTAAATACGTTTGCTCTGTAAAAGAGATTAATTCGCCTTTTAATGCTTTATCGTAGTTGTGTTTCCAATGATTTTTAATGATTTGATCTGTTCCCTCTGCAAAAAAATAATCCCCAGGGTTTATTTTCTTCCGAATAAGTTTTTCATAATGCCTACAGAAAGCCTCATTGCCATACATAAAGTAGTAGTTCTTATCAACAGACCAGATAAAGTCATTCGTTGTATTTATGAGCGTATCCAGATTATTTTTTGATATAATTATTTCCTCTCTAGTCTTTACCTCATCCGATACATCATGAATCAAAACCATTTCAGCCCTTCGCCCTTTATACAAAATTTCGTAGCCCGTATTATTGGTATAAATAATACTTTTGTCCTTTTTAATGTGGCGCCAATATTGAAAGCCGCTAGTCTTCGGCTTTTTATTTTTTAGACTCTTAATTACCTTAGGGATATCTTCTTTTGGCCTGATATCCAAAATAGTCATAGACAGAAACTCTTCATTGCTATACCCATAATGATCAATGGCAGCAACATTTACGGCCAGAAATTCTAAAGTGTTCAGATCGTAAATAAATATTGGACTGGGATTGTGTAAAAATAAATAACGATACGTTTTTTCCGATTCAGTCAATTTGATTTCAGCTTCCTTCCGGGGGGTAATATCGGTAACAATACCAACCAATGTTTCAGAACAGCTGGTTTCATCAAAAACTAAGATTTGTTTATTAACTACCCATTTAATTCCCTTAGAAGTTATTATTCGGTGTTCGACTTCAACGTGTGTATCCCTTGTTATTTTTGATAACTCTTTTTTAACAGGTTCAATATCTTCCGGATGAATAAGTTCTAACCATATTTTGGGATTATCTTTGATCTCCACAAAAGTTTTTTCGCAGATTTCAGCAAGGCGTTCGTTTACATACAAAAACTTCTTTGTCGTTAAATCAACAGACCACACCGCATCGTTTATAGAGGATAGTAACCCCTCCAATCTGTCCATAAATTCAAGTAAAATGTAAACCTTTATAATAATTCATCAATGAACAAAACGCATAAGCCACGAAAAGTTCATCAAGTTTTAAATATAGATAAAATTAATCTTTTTGATTAACACGTACTTCAAAAAGTTATATTATATGTTTTTTATTTATACCTTTGCAACCCCGCAGAAGAAACTCCGGGAACTATGTTGAATACATAAACTTATTTAAAAATGGCAACAAAAATTAGATTGCAAAGACACGGTAAAAAAGGAAAGCCTTTTTACCACATTGTGGTGACGGATTCACGTGCTCCTAGGGACGGGCGTTTTATTGAACGCTTAGGGTCTTATAATCCGAACACTAATCCGGCTATAATTGACATTAATTTTGACAAAACGTTAGATTGGGTAAACAAGGGAGCTCAACCCACAGATACTTGTCGTGCTATCCTTTCTTATAAAGGAGTTTTGTACAAAAAACATCTGGAAGGTGGTGTAAAAAAGGGTGCTTTTACTGCTGAGCAGGCGGAAGAAAAATTTGCACAGTGGCTGAAATCCAAGGAAACTAAAATTGAAGGAAAGAAAGAAGGGTTAAGTAAATCTCAGGAAGCTGCTAAAAAAGCTGCTTTAGCCGCAGAGGCTAAGAAAAAAGAAGAGCGAGCCGCGGCTATAGTTGCTAAAAATACTCCTCCGGCAGAAGAAGAGGTTGAGGCTTCTGTTGAAGAAGTCGAGACTCCAGCTATAGAAGAGGCCGAAGCTCCTGTTGCAGAAGTAGAAGAAACGGAGGCCCCTGTTGCAGAAATAACAGAAGAAACACCTGCTGCTGAAGAAACTCCAGCTTCTGAAACTGAAGAGAGCACAGAATAATTTCTAAAGTATTTTTGTAAGTTGCCATTTTGAGTAAGGGATTTTCCCAATTCTCGGAATGGCATTTTTTATTGACCTCTATGAAGATCGAAAACTGTTTCTATATCGGCTATATTACGAAAACTAAAGGCCTGAAAGGAGAAGTACAGGTTTTTTTTGAATACGATGAGCCGCAAGATCTGAGATTAGAAACCCTTTTTGCTGAAATAAATGGCAAACTGGTACCTTTTTTTGTTTCTTCCTATAAGTTACAGACTAATCAAACCGGGTATTTCTTTTTTGATGACATTGACACGATTGAACAAGCCGAGAAACTGATCCGGAAAAAGCTATATCTTCCCAATAACTTAAAGCCTGAGGTGGATCCGGACGATTTTTCCTATAAAGATTTAAAGGGATTCCTTGTTCATGATAAAATACATGGCGAGCTGGGCGAGATCATTGAAATACACGAATATCCGCAGCAATTTGTCGCGGTAGTTCCCTATCGTTTCAAAGAAATCATGTTCCCTTTAAATGATGAAATTATAAAAAGTATTGATGTGGAAGAAGGCATTATAGAAGTTGTTTTGCCAGAAGGTTTATTAGAGGTATATCTGGGGGAAAGTTAGTTTATCTTTGCGATATGAGGATTGACATTATTTCAGTTTTACCTGCACTTTTGGAGAGCCCTTTTGCTCATTCTATACTTCAACGGGCACAGAAAAAGGGGTTAGTAGAAATCCATGTTCATAACCTTCGCGAATATGCTACCAATAAACATAAAAGTGTAGATGATTATCCTTATGGTGGTGGTAGCGGGATGGTGATGATGATTGAGCCTTTTGCACGTTGCATTGAAACTTTGAAGGCTGAACGCAAGTATGACGACATTATTTTTATGACCCCGGATGGGGAAGTTTTAAGCCAGGAAATCGTTAATCAGGTATCAATAAAAAAAAACATTATTATTCTTTGTGGACATTATAAAGGAATAGATCAGCGAATAAGAGATTTTTTTGTTACCAGGGAAATTTCGATAGGCGATTATGTGCTTTCTGGTGGCGAATTGCCGGCAGCAGTTTTTGTAGATGCTATAGTACGGCTTATTCCAGGAGTTTTATCGGATGAAACCTCTGCTCTTTCAGATTCTTTTCAGGGGGAACTTTTAGATGCTCCCGTTTACACACGTCCGGCTAATTGGAACGGCCATGAAGTGCCCCCAATTTTATTAAGCGGCAACCAGGCAGCCATCAATGAATGGCGCTATGAACAGGCAATAGAACGCACAAAAAAGCGCAGGCCCGGTCTGCTTGGAGATTGATAGCGAAACAACCTGTTGATTTCTCTTAAAATGTGGAAAATTTTCCGAACAACTTTTATTATTCAAATAATTTCCCTAATATTGCAATCCGATTTTTACGGGTTAAAAAATCAACTTTAATTGCTTAAAATCATGGATTTAGTAAAATTTGTTGAAGAACAGGCGGTAGCAAAAAAAGAAGTTCCTGCATTTAAATCTGGTGATACCATCAGCGTTCATTATAAAATCCGCGAAGGAAATAAAGAACGTATTCAGATATACCAGGGTGTTGTTATTCAGCGTAATGGAGTTGGTACTACTGAAACATTTACTGTACGCAAAGTTTCAAACGGAATAGGTGTTGAGCGTATCTTCCCAATTAATTCGCCCAATATTGAAAAAATCGAAGTGAATAGCTATGGTAAAGTGCGCAGAGCGAAATTGTTCTATTTGCGTAGTCTTACTGGTAAAGCTGCTCGTATCAAATCAAAAAGAGTTTAATTTTAAATTAATTCAACTCCCCCCGGGGGAGTGTTATGTTCTCAAAATCTCACTTAATTTTAAGTGGGATTTTTTTATTTAATTGAAAAATGAAAAACCTGCTAATTGTAGCTCTTTTGGGAATGTATAGTTTTGTTGTGCTGGCTCAGAATAACCTAAAAGAACCTAAACGTAAAGTGCTGGGGTTATTTGATGGTATGGTAGATAAGGTTGATTTTAGCCTGAAACAAAATTCTGCCAATAAACATGCACATTTTTCTTTAGGCTACCGATTGTTTTTCTATAGGGCAAATACCCACTTAACAGGGGCGGTTATAACTGCACAAACGCTATTCGGAGAAAAAACACTTTTTACACCTAAAGTTGGCTATAGAATAGTATTTGATAATCTAATAAATGTACAATTGGATGCTGGCTTAAATACCAATTTTCATCGGGTATCTTATTCTATAAATCCCAGTATAGGATTTACTTTTTTAGAAATGTTAGGCATTTATTATGAGTACGATTTCCAGGTAGAGAAACAACAATTTCCAGATATTGGAAAGCACCGTATCGGGATCTTTTTTTCTCCGATGGCTGTAAAAGCTTTTGCGATAAAATAGATTATCCTTTTAAATTAGCCAGAACAGTAATTCCGCCTTTTACCGCATCGCCTAAATTCACATTGATTTTAGTACCAAGCGGCAAAAAAACATCAACGCGGGAGCCGAATTTGATAAAACCGAATTGATCCCCCTGTTTTACCTGATCTCCCTCTTTTACATACCATACAATTCGGCGGGCTAAAGCCCCGGCAATTTGTCGGAATAAAACCGGAACCCCACGATTGTTTTCCACTAAAATGGTGGTTCGTTCATTATCGGTAGATGATTTTGGATTCCACGCAAACAGGTATTTACCTGGATGATATTTGAAATATTTAACCATGCCGGAAATAGGGTTTCTATTGACATGTACATTGACTGGCGACATGAAAATGGATACCTGGATGCGTTTGTCTTTTAAAAACTCGGTTTCTACCGTCTCTTCAATCACCACAACTTTGCCATCGGCCGGGCAAATAACATACTCATCATTAATAGTCGGGGTAATTTTGGGGTTTCTAAAAAACTGTAAAATGATGATAAATAATAAGAATGATAGGATATAAATACCCCAAACGAGCCAGGCTTTATCCGAAAAATAATAGTGGGTAAACGCGTTAATAATAAAGATAAATAATACACAAAGCGCTATGGAAGTGTAACCTTCTTTATGAATGGTCATTTATACTGATTTTAGAGTTAAGAATTACGATTTTAGATTGCAATAAATCTAACAGTGTCAAATATAGTTAAAGATCAGCTTTTTCAGGATATAGCCCGATATATGTCTTTTAAATTTCGCCCCAATCCATTATAATCCAAACCATAACCCACCACAAATTCATTAGGAATTTCAAAGCCTATATAATCCAACTCCTCTACGTTCTTTTTCACAGCATTGGGTTTATATAATAACGTACAAACAGAAATGGACTCTGGCTGGCTTTTTTTAAAGGATTTGAGTAGAGAATGTAGCGTTAGGCCGCTATCAATAATGTCTTCAACAACAATCACATCTCTACCGGTTAAATCAACATCTAATCCGAGGACTTCTTTAACTTCTCCGGTACTGGTATCGCCTTTATAAGAATAAACTCTGATGAAGCTAACTTCTGAGGCAATTTGAATTTCTTTCATCAAATCGGCCATGAACATAAAACTTCCATTTAATACGCCAATAAATAAAGGGACTTTATCGGCATAATCTATATTTAATTCAATAGCTAAAAAACGTATTCGCTTTTTTAATTGATCATATTTCAGGAATAACTCGAAGTCTTTATCGTCTACCTGAATTTTCATCTGAATAACTTGTTTTTTAATGGTGATGAAGCTATCATGTGACACATGATGGTTTCATAAGCTAAGTGAATAGACTTTTTAGGTACAAATAAACTGCTGCTTTGTTATTTTTCGTCAACAGTTTTTATTGAATCGTTCATTGGTATCTTTCTTTTTCCCGACTTATTAAACATCACGCTATCTTTTTTGCTATCCTTAGTACCAAAAATATCCTGCAAAAAATTACCATCTCTAAAATTCTCATCTAACAATAAAGTACTATCAGAAACTGCCGTATCTGCAGGAGCCATTCGTCGCAAACTTTCTTTAAGCATTACGCTATAAAATCCATAAGCATTGTTATCGCCAGGAGTTAATCCTCTTTCGGCCATCAGGTTGCCAATCAGTTTAAAATAACCTCTCAGGCTAGTTCGTAAACTCCCATCCGGATGAAAGAAATACAATCCGCTTTTGGGTCTTGGCACAATACTTACTAAAAATAAACTTTCGCCCAAAGTAAGTTGCGAGGGGTGTTTGTTAAAATAGTACTGCGATGCTTCCCCAATTCCATATACATTGGGTCCCCATTCAATTAAATTGAGATAGATTTCAAACATACGTTGCTTAGTGGCCAGGTGCCCATTTTCCATTAACCATACAATTAATATCTCCTCAATTTTTCTGGCCAGCGTTTTTTGCCGGTTGAGATACACATTTTTTACTAATTGCATAGAAATGGTACTACCCCCACGTTTAAAAGCTTTTTCTTTGAAATTGGTTGCGATAGATTTTCGGATAGATTCTTCTACAAATCCTCTATGGGTGAAAAAAGAAGGATCTTCTGCTGTTAATAAAGCATTTTTCAAGTTCGGCGAAATTTCATTTAGGGGAATATAATTGGGATTTTTAGGACCGATTAAAATATCCCGCATGGGTTTGCCGTATTCGTAAGGGGTGTAAACGAAATTGGTGTTGATCTTTTGAAGGTTGATTTTCCCCCATTTTAAAATTTTGAAATTCTTTTTGTTAAGCCTCGAATCAAAGCTTACCGAATCTGGGTTTAACGCATCCAGGTGGAGGTTTAAATCATATTGCAGTTTTCCAGCTACTTTCATTCCCTCCAACGATTCGAATAAACCGGCCGGGAACGCATCGAATAGTTCCTTCGCATCCAATTCTTCAGTGTGCAGTTTTAGTTCGTATATTTTGTTGGGATATAGGGTATATTTTAGGTAAGGATTGGCTTTAATATTTTTTAAGTGAATAACCGAAGAGCTATCTATCGAAACATAATTCTCGCCAATAAACATGTTGGCGTCTATAGCAGCATCGGGAATAATAATGTCATTGGCGGCAATTTTAGGATGATTAATTAGCAGGTTCTTAACACTCCAGGAACCATACATCCGCAATTCGCCACCGCTTCGGCTTACTTCTTTTAACTCGGTACTGATGGTGTCAAAATTTAATTTAATGCCGTATTTTTTTTCCAGTATGGGCAATTCTACTTTTTTACCATCTGCATATAGCGAGATATTTAATTGTTTGTGGCCTGGATCAACTTCGCCACTTACATGCCAGGTAGCTTCTTTGCCATTAACTAAAATGGTTGAGTTCAGATCGCCGCCATCAATTGTTGCGGTAGGTACGAAAAACGATAATTTGTCTTCATTGTGAATAATACGGAATGAGAAATTTTTTACATCCATATCATTCGGAATCTTATCCAGTAGTTGGTTTAAAAGTTTGTTAGCAACTTCAGACAAATCAACTTTAGGTCTTTTCTCGGTCTTGTTTTTTTTCTTAAATAAAAAATCATAATTACTTAAACTGCCGCGTTTAATTAAAGCGATGCGACTGTTACTCATCTCCACCTCAGAAAAGCGGATTCGGCCAATGAGTAAAGGCATTAATTTTATAGAAACACTTAAATCGGAAATAGATACCAACGTATCCCGCTTTTCGGGAACGACTGAAACGTTTTTTAATACTACGGTTTTAAAACCGTCAAACTGTGCACTTTTGATTTTAAGGTTTAGATTGTAATCCTTTTTCGCCTTTAAAATAACTTTAGCAATACCGGCTTTTAATAGGGCCTCACGTTTATTATAAGCAATAGCGCTGCCGACAATGATTAATAAAAGGAATATGGAAAGAATAATACCGGTAATTTTAAGGTATTTCTTAGGGATACGCATGTGTAATTTTTAAGCTTTAATCATAATTGCCAAGCCTTAAACGTTTTTAGAGACCTGTTTATTTCCGAAATGTAAATATCTGCAAAAACGTATAGCAAACAACCGGTTAAACCATTAGTGATTCGTAAATTTGCAGCAATAATAAGAATAAATGAGTATTACCCCGGAACAAGTTTTAAAAGCACTCAGCCATGTGGAAGAACCCGATCTGAAAAAAGACCTGGTTACGTTAAACATGATCGAGGATATCAGGATAGAAGGAAATAAGATCAGCTTTTCGGTTATTCTTACTACACC
>JANWIB010000100.1 GCA_025450155.1 Sphingobacteriaceae bacterium | reverse complement strand
GGATAATGAAGGAAACAATCATTAATAATAGGGCGATCGGCTTACCATAGGCAAAGGCTGTAATGACTAAACAAACAGCAATGAGCAATAAACTAATTTTGCTTTTACTATGATGGTAATGAAACAATGAGATACCACAAGAAAATATACTACCATATTTTAACATTAAGTAAAATTCTCCATGAAACAAAAAACTACATAAACTCAGTACTATAACCGGGATATAAAAAAGCTTAACATGGTTAAAAAAAGGGAACAACAATCCCAACAATATATAAAATTGAAATTCTACACTCAGTGTCCAGTATACATGATCATAAAAATTATAGTTGGTGAGAGGGATAATATACAAAATATGAGAAATAAACTGTGCCGGAATAAATGGGATTACCTTCCCCCCAAAAGAAGGCATCAGGGAAAGTATGAAAAAAATCAATAAAACCATTACCATACTTACTATATAAGGCGGATCTATTCTTAAAGACCTTTTTACTAAGAACTGAAAAAAGTCTTTGATATGATAATTAGCCTTATTTAAAGACAAAAAAATAACAAAGCCGCTAATTAGAAAAAATACATGGACCCCTAGTTGCCCTTTACTTAAAACAGAAGCAATAAAAGGATAAGAAGTATTTAGTTCCATTCCATAATGGCATAATACCACTGCTATAGCAGCTATTCCACGTAAATATTGAATATTGCTTATTCTATTGGTACTCATTGTCAAATATTTCTACCCACCGCTGTTTCAGTGAAGTTTGTTCAGAAACTCTATTATGGTTGAACCATGGCTCGAGCAAATATTTTTTATACAGCTCTTCATCACGATCAATCTCTATAATACGGTCAATCAGGCTTGAAAAATTGAGCCTGTTAAATTGCATGCGCATTTTAAGGCCTCTTGCAAATGCCTTTGCTTTTCTACGTAATCTGTCCGAAAGCGAATGATGATACTGAGGTAAAATATCATTAAAAGCCAACTGAGCATTTTTTTCTAAAAATTTCACCGTGGAGGAATTGTTTATCTCGATATAATCGGCACAATTTATAAAGCTCTCGGTATTGAATATTTCATGGATGCAAGGATCCCCACAATATATCGGAAGGCTATAGGTTAACATCGCATCATACAGCTTTTCTGTTTGATAACCCGGATAAACATAATTTTCAAATGCAATTGTAAATTTATATGGAGACAAGAAGGCTCTTTTACGTTCCCATATATTTCCAGAGTAAAGCTGATCGATGGAGGGCATATTATTCATTGATTTTCCTGGAGCATCCACTTTTTTATACTTAGATAGTTGCCTAAAAAATTCCTCTCGATAGGGTACTGGGTGAGAATATAAAAAGTTGCAAAATTTTGTCTTCTGACTAACAATTTGATCTATTTTATTATCCGTTAAGTCTTTGATCAGTGTTTTTGGGTTAAATCCGTGCCATTGGATACGTTTATATTTCGAACTTTTTATTTCACTTTCCAGTGGCACTCCAAATGCCCATTCACAAATGGAAAGGTCAGGAATAATATTTTCGCAGAAATAACCGATACGTACATACTTATCCGATTTTGAAGGGATATCATTCCCATAAGGCCCGAAAAGAATAAAATCTGGATTTTCTGATTCAACAAAATCAAACGTATCGGTTAGGTCATTTAAAATTTCATTAATAGCTATTTGAGAGTTTATGCCATTTTGAAATTTAATTCTGACAGTTTTTCGCATTCTTTTAGGCTACACGGATAAGGATGGTTGATAACCTTTCTCTAATAAATAATTGTAGAATGCTAATTCAGAGTTCTGGAATATAAAATCTCATGCCCATATACTCTTTTATAGAAACATGATAATGAATATTGTGACTAACTATAGCAACCCTGTCTTTGAAAAAACGCTGTTTAGCCAATTTACTATCCGTATTTTAGACGGATGATTAGGTATATTCCTTGTATAAAAAAGAGAAAGCTTATCACTTATGGTCTTTCGAATTATTTATAGAAGTCAAAAGATCCTTCCTGATTTTGTTTTTCTAGTTGCTGATATAGGCTTTGATATGTTTGCAGTAAATCTGGAATAAATTTTTCGTCCAACTGCTTGTGTGCTATTTGTGGCTTACGATAACCAATTAGTTTACCAATAAAAATTTTCAGCCTAGATAAAGGTGATATTTCAGAACGATCGCCTATATAATTGTACTTTATCTGCCCAATTTTACCTTCCAGGCTTAAAAGACTTTTTGGCGTTGTCGAGGTAATATTTCCCGGTGTGCTTACCGCCAACGTATTATATCCGCTATAGTAGGCAATTTTTGCCTGAAGAAAGGAGCATCTTAACGAATACTCCCAGTCCAGCATCCTAAATTGTGTATCAAATAATCCGATAAAACTCAATGATGACCTGCGAATAAGCATAGACATATCACTAAATGTAAAGCTTTTTGTACGGCCAGACTTCCACGCTAAAAACTGTTCTTTTCGGGTCGAGCAGGAAATAGATTCCGAAGCCAATAGCTGAGTTTCTAAATTATCAGAAATGCATATATCAATTTCAGGATTGTCCAGCATGTATTTTTTACATTGTTGGATAGCAATATACGAATGTACATCATCATCTATAATTTTCTTGATTACTTTCCCCTGGGCAAGCAGCATTCCTTTATTCCAGCCATGGGCCTGATTTTTATCAGGCTCGGATAAGAATTGATGAATAATACCATCGTTGTATAATTCCTGTAAATATTCTTTTGAACCATCAGTGCTATTTCCGTCAATCACTATAATCTCTTCATCATTACTAATCTGATTAAAGAAATTATTAAACAGAATCTTTAGAAAAGGTAGACGATTTTTAGTACAAACTACATAACTTATATTAACTTCTGCCAATGTTATAGTTTTTATTTACAAATAATGCATCTCCCTGAAGTAGTTCTCTATTTGGAGATGAATATCCCTGACTTATGTTTGCTAGAAAAAAATTATTCTCATAGAAAATCTTATATAAATCAAAAAATGTTGATGAGTTTTTATAAAGAGGCTTAAATGAAAACTCCGTATAAACAATTTTTGTCTTTTTCAATGTTTCAATAGCAGATTTAAGCACTAAGTGTTCCGCTCCCTGAACATCAATTTTAATTAAGTCAATATCAGAAAGTTGCTGTTGATCAACAATATAATCTAATGTTTGAGTTTGAATCTTGGTTAAACTTGGCTTTTTTAACTTTAAGGATTCTAATTCACTGCTTTCATTATAAATTTCTAACAATGAACTTACGGAATCAAATTCACTGTTGATGTAGAACTCTGTTTCAGCATTGGAATCTGAAACTGCCACATTCAATATTTTGTAAGTATTAGTATCTATGAATTCTTTTTTTAATATAGGCACTACATTAATTTGCGGTTCAATTAAAATTCCCTTCTTAATTTCATATTCTTTAGAAAGATTTAAAGTAAAGTGCCCATAATGTGCTCCTATATCAATAAAATTGATTGCCTTATTAGGAGGAAGCCATTCTACAATTTCTATAGGAACACCTGAACGTGTATAAGGTATTTTTAAAATATCATATAAAAAATACTTGCCATTTCGCTTAATTGAATTTGGCACTAACTTCTTAAGAAAATTCATATTAGTTATTGCTTATATTTTATGATTTTAGCTGGAACACCTGCTACCACAACATTAGGCGGAACATCTTTAGTAACCACACTACCCGCTCCAATTACCGCATTATCATTTATAATTACCCCGGGTAAAATTACAGAATGGGTTCCAATCCAAACATTTTTACCAATTGTTACTTTTTTCTCAATAAGACTTTCTCTATAAATTTCAGCATTAGTATCATGAGTAACACTTACTATTGATACATGAGAAGCAATAAGCGTATTATCTCCAATTACTACACCTCCATGCCCCCAAATATGCACGAAAGAATTTATAGAAACGTTGTTTCCAATAGAGATAAATTCTTTACCTTCAAATTTTACTGGAAATTCTATGTAAACAGAATTTCCACAAGACTTTAAACCTTTATTGAACTTGTAAAGCTGATATTTGGAAAAATATTTCTTCAATTTCAATAGTTGATTATTTATTTTTTTAAATATCATATTCGACCTATGAGTCTAATTAACTCCATATTGCTTTCGAAAATACTTTACCTAATCGATAATCATAACGACCACCTTCATGAAAATTTTCTTCAACTATAAATAAGGAGGCTGGGGCTACCCAATCGACAAAATTTCTATAAGGGTCAAAAAAGCCAGCCGAAACTTTATAGTTTCCTGGCCTTAAGATATTTTCGAAGCTAGCTATAACATTTTTATTTTTCTCATCAATAAGAGCTAGTTTACCAGCATCTTTTTGAAAAAAAGAGATTATTTCAGTATCATTTTCATCATGGATAATTATGAATGTTTCAAAATTTGAATATTCATAATTATGAATCTTATACTTAATTTCTATTTTTATTGTCTCAAAAATATTTATTGATGGATCATTTGAACCATTAATTACAATATCAATTATCTCTAATCCCCTATTTCCCTTAATACTTTTAAATTCAGCTTTATTATTAATAAAATTCTGAGAATAACAATTTATTGTATCTGCAACTGCTCCATAAAAACTTACATTCCCCTGTGTTAACAGTATCCCTTTATTGCATAAAGTTTTCACGGCTCCCATATTATGACTTACAAACAGCACTGTTCTACCTTCACCTTTGCTTACTTCTCCCATTTTACCAAGGCATTTTTTCTGAAATTCGGCATCTCCCACAGCTAATACTTCGTCAACAATTAAAATTTCGGATTCCAAGTGGGCAGCTACAGCAAATGCCAAACGCACATACATGCCAGAAGAGTAGCGTTTCACCGGAGTATCCACATAACGCTCTACGCCAGCAAAGTCTACAATTTCGTCGAATTTACGAGCTATTTCTTTTTTCCGCATGCCCAGAATAGCCCCATTCAGGTAAATATTTTCCCGCCCGGTTAGTTCCGGGTGGAAACCCGTACCCACTTCTAGCAGGCTGGCTATTCTCCCCCTGCCACTAATTTTCCCGGTAGTTGGGGAAGTAACTCGACTTAAAATTTTAAGCAAGGTGCTTTTTCCAGCGCCGTTTCTACCAATAATACCTACGGCATCACCCTGCTCTATTTCAAAATTGATATCTTTCAAGCTCCACACCACATCACTGTTACCCTTACTATTGCGGTCGTTCGTTTCGCCAATTCTCAAAAAAGGATCTTCTTTTCCTCGAACTTTGGCAAACCAACGTTCCAAGTCACGTGAAATAGTACCTGTCCCTATCTCGCCCAACTGATAGGCTTTACTTAGATTTTCTACTTTTATCGCGATATTATTCATCGTTTATACCGTATCTACAAAATTCTTCTCTACTTTATTAAAGATTACGATACCAAAAATTAACACCCCTCCTGTTACTAATGTGGTATAGCCTAAAGAGACCCAAGAAAAAGTGCCCGCTCCTAAAAATCCGTACCGGAAAGTTTCGATAATAGCCGTCATAGGGTTTATTTCTAATACCCATTTTAAATTTTGGGGGGCGGCCGAAAGCGGATAAATCACCGTTGTAGCATACATCAGCAGTTGCACTCCAAAAGTGACCAAGAAAGCCAAATCACGATATTTTGTGGTCATCGCGGAAATAATCATTCCTAATCCCAAGCCTTGGGCTGCCATCAGCAAAACAATCAAAGGAAAAAGCGCCAAAGCAAATGTTGGTTGAAATGAGGCATCTTTTACGTAATAAAATACCATCACCGCAAGGAACAAAACTAATTGCACTGCAAAACGAACCAGATTGGAAACTACAATACTTAATGGCATAATTAACCTTGGGAAATAGACTTTACCGAAGATATTGGCATTGTCTTTAAACACAGTAGAAGTTTTAGTCAGGCATTCTGCAAAATAATTCCATGCCGTAATACCCGCCATGTAAAATAAGGGCTGCGGTAGGCCATCGGTCGAAATTCCTGCCAATCTCCCGAATACAAAGGTGAACATGATAGTGGTCAACAAAGGTTGGATAAAGAACCATAAGGGGCCTAGGATAGTCTGTTTATAGAATGAAACAAAATCCCGGCGTACCAACAACATTAATAAATCGCGATATTCCCACGTATCTTTCAATTTAAGATCAAGCAAGGAATTAGCGGGTTCAATTTCCCATTGAAAATCAGATTTATGCACTTTGAAGTAATTGATTTATGTAGTTATAATAGTTGGCGTAGTTGAATTTAGCCAAACAGTCTTGTTGTATTTTTTTTGATTGTTCATCCGAGCGGCCAATATTCAGATATTGAGTAACCGCATTTTTAATTTCATTAGCATTCGTAGGATCAACCAGTTTTCCTAACCTGCCATCTAATAATGCGTCGATAGAACCATCCTGATTGCCCCCTATCACTTTACAGCCATTTGCAGCCGCTTCTATAAATACCAAACCAAATCCTTCTTTTCTACTGGGCATTACAAACACATCAGCTAGTTTAAAATAATCGCTCAATTCCGTATCTGAAATATATCCTGCCAAATTTACATGAGAATCAAGGTTTTTTTCTTCTATTAACACGGTAAGTCGTTTATATTCGTCTATATCTGCTTTACCTCCAATAATATAGATTAAATCCGGATAATCCTGAATAAGCTCCGGTAATAAGTTTATTATCAGATCGTATCCTTTATACTTTTCTGATGATGTTAAACGAGTTAAAGTAAATAAAACCGGTTGTTGTTGATCAAGTTGATACCGCTGCAATAACTGCAAGGGTTTAGCAAATGTATCCGTATGAGATAAAAAAGGATCCAGACAATTGTTAACTATTTTAATCTGCCCCGATGGCATTTGATGCTTTTTATTTAATATCTCTGCTGTATAACGACTTACCGCCCAAATTTCTACACCAGCTTCTCTAAGAAATCGCTTTTTCCAACTTGGAATTTCTTTCCAGACTTCGATACCATGAGCAAATAATATGATCCGTTTTTTACTGGAAAACAATCGAACCAGCCAGGCAACAAGTATCAAATTAATGTGGCTAAGAATGATCGTATCAAATTGGCGATGTTTCCAAAGTACAGATAGAATTAAACGAATCTGCTGTCCATTAAAGCCCCGAAATGTCGAATTTGAGTATAACGGATTCAGATCTTTAGAGGAGTCGTACATCGACCATATCTGGCTTTTAATTCCTTTATCCCAATTCAAATCATTTAGTACTTTGGCAAAAATCCGACATACTTTTTCAATCCCACCGGTAAAGCTAAATGTCTTTAAAGTAAGAAATAATATCTGCCTTTTCATACCCCATCCACGTCTTAAAATGTAACCTATAGATCAATCTTACATGGCTTCGCCGCGTCAATCACATTCTATTAATGACTAACCGGTTATATATCAACTAATTGCTCCCAATCGGAGCATATAATAATATCTCAATACCTAAATTAGTTTAGGTATTGAGATTCTGATGAACGTAAAGGTTCTATAAAAGCTAAAGGTACTTGTACAATTAAAGACTGCCCGATATGCTCCATCCTTAAAATGATTTTTTTATGCGATTGAAAATCCACAAGTTCTCCTCTAAATCCCTTTAATGCTCCGGCCCTAATCATAACATCCTGCCCTTTATGAAATCTATAATCAGATATCTCCAATTCATTTTCGCTTGCTAAAAGTAACTTCAGGTCTTCAATCTGACGGTCGGGCATGGCAGCCACCTTACCCGAAAAATAAAGGAAACGACAAACACCAGAAGTCATTAGCACTTCTGCCAAATCCTTTGTTTCAATATGAACAAAAAGATATGATTTGATAAGAGGTTCCTCTACCCACTTTTTTCGATCGCTCCACTGTTTAAGCTGTTTATGAAGAGGGAGATAACTCTCTATCCCCTTTTTTAGCAGCAACTCGTAGGCTTTTTTTTCCGCTCGTGGATTGGTGTAAACCGGATACCATTTTTTCTTCTCACTCATCTCAATCGTTATTTCACTTCACTCTTATTTCCTTTTCCAAAATTGCCACCAATTGGGTTTGTCATCATTGGTGTAATACCCATAACCTGAATATTTTGAATAGTACGAAGCAGAGCCCGAATAGTCGGAATAATAATAGTAGTCCTTATAATCGCTGGAAGCATAATCTGTAGTATAATACCGACCATGCAAGGCGTTCTCATCAAATGCATTTAATACAATGGCTATATTTTTTAAATCATATTCCATAGCAAGACGATCTGGCACGGTAGCTGCCTTGTAGTGAGATACGCCCGCACGTATGACAAAAAGGTTAACACCGGCCAACCTGATAATGGGAATAGAATCAGAAACCAAACCAATAGGAGCGGTATCCAAGATGATAAAATCATACATCTTTTTTAAATCCCTGATTAGAGATTTCATCTGGGTACTGTGTAATAATTCGGCGGGGTTCGGTGGAATAGGTCCCGAGGGTATAAAATCAAGGTTTTCCACTCCCGTGGGAAAAATAATATCTTTTATTTTGTGTTGGTCGGAAAGATAAGTGCTTAAACCTATTTTGTTTTTGTTCTCAAAGGTATGATGGAGCTTAGGAACCCGCAAATCGGCACCTATTACAATTACTTTTTTCTCAATTAAAGCCAGGGTACTTGCCAAATTTATAGAAACAAACGATTTTCCTTCTCCCGCTACCTCAG
The DNA here is from genome assembly GCA_025450155.1 of Sphingobacteriaceae bacterium. GTDB lineage: Bacteria > Bacteroidota > Bacteroidia > Sphingobacteriales > Sphingobacteriaceae > JANWIB01. The sequence continues at coordinate 6,135 of JANWIB010000100.1, read as the reverse complement.
AGGTAATACATACTACCTTACTGCGCTTTTCGGCAGCAAGAAAGCTTAAATTAGTACGCACCGAACGCACCGATTCTGCATAAATAGACTTGGGTTTTTGAAGAGAAAGAACTTGTTTGTTGTCTTTATCAATATAGCTTGGAAATTTCCGAATAATCCCTATAATCGGAATTGTGGTTAGGCTTTCTACGGTTTCCTTATCGTAAATATACGGGTTAAGCATTCTCGCCAGGAAGATCAATCCCAACCCACTTAGAAAGCCGATCAGCAAGAACTGTGTATAAATTTTCCCCGGTAAGGGAGATACCAAGCGATAAGATGTAAAAGCATTCTCAATGATGCTGGCACCAGGAACAACAGCAGCCCGAGAAATTTGTGCTTCGAGTTTTTTCTCTGATAAATACGAAAAAACCTTCTGGTTAATATCAAAATCAGCCTGCAGATTTACAAAATCCTTTTCGGCAGTAGGTAAACCACTTAGTTTTTGCTGCACTTGATTAATCTGGCTATTAATATACTGCAACGTTTTCTGATCTCTTTCGCGGGCAAGCCGGATATTATTTGTAATAGCCCTTTTAATCTCTGCCATCTGTTTATCAATATCCAGAACAGGCTGAGCATTCGAATTAAACTGCGTTAATTTCTTTCCACGATCTATAATCAACCCGTTCAACTGTGCAATGAGCCCCGAAAGCAGGGGGTCTACACTTCCTTCCAAATTAAAATTCAGGCTTACCTGGTCTCTATTATTGCGCACCTGTTGTTCTAATTGGTTAATAGCCAGTTCCTGTATTTCCAACAGGTTTTTTTGTGATTGTTGTTCTGTTAATTTACCCACATAAAGCTGGGTGTTGGTCTGGAAATCTACCAGGTTTCTTTGTTGCTTAAATTGAGCCAAGGCAGAACCCGAACGATATACCTGGTTAGTAAGAAAGGCCAGTTGCTCTTCAATAAATTCAATGGTTTGCGATGCGGAACGACTTTTAGCTGTTTTATCAAAAGCTACATATTCCTGTAGAATGGCATTCAAAACATCACTTGCAAAACGTGGGTTTCCATCGGTTTGCGTTAACTGCAATACATTCGAGCTTTTTGCCGCTTCCTGCATTTGCAAGCCCCCCAAAACCCGGCCTAAAAAATCTTCCTCTGTATTAAACTTAAAAAGATAAGTCGAAAAAGAACCACTTCCCGATTGAATTCTAAAAATAATACCTGGTACTTTAATGGCCTCTCCAAAACGATAGGTTTTTTCTACATGCTCATTTCCATAGTTCCAGGAAAGTTCAAAATGCTCAGCATCTTTTTGTGTAATGTTAAATATTCCCCTGTAAAAATTTATCGAATCCTGCCGGATGACTTCGATTGGAAAAGGCACACTAGGATAAATATCGGTAGTTCGGATACGTCCTTTAAGAAAATACGATACCTTATAGTCTAACCTCGAAATTGCATTTAATATTACTTGACGCGACTGAATGACAAACATTTCTGCTTGTAGCTTATTCGTGCGATCGTAATAGGACGCGGAGGATTTCAATAAATCTGATAACTCCGAGCGGTTTTCATTGAATTTCAACGAGGCAGTAGTCGAATAAGATTCTGGTGTATACCAAAGGTACAACCGGGCTATCACAAGTGATACAAAAACGCATCCTGCAATCCAATACCAACGACTCCAGACAATACGTACCAGCTTATAATAATCAATATGTTGCGTAAGCAACTTAGATGCTCTACTATCCGTTTGGCTCATTACTTGGAGAAATTGTAAATAAGTAACGCAGTATTCAATAGGAGAAGTACCGGTTGGATAAAATTCGAAAATATTTGCACCCGCTCGGTATTGCCATAAATCCCCTGAGGTTCCAGATAAATAATATCATTATTCTGCAGAATCAGTTTTTTACTGGCTAAACTATTAATGTCTTTCATATTTACATAGATTACCTCAGGATTTGAAGCATTGCCTCGTATGATTTTTAGTTTCTTTGGATCGGCACGTGATGTAATACCGCCAGCTTCACCAATAATTTCGATCAAAGAAGTATTGTCTTTTTCAAGAAGAAAATTGCCTTGCTTGGTAAACTCACCCAACAACGTTACTTTCAAATTCACCACACTTACCTCAATAATCGGGTCTTTTAGCAAATTTTGTTTATAGAGTGATTGGATTTTATCAGCTGCTTCTTTTCGGCTTAAACCGGCTACCTCTACTTTGCCAATTACCGGCAAAGCTACAGTACCATCCCCTTCTACCCGATAGGTAATAACCTGCATTCCCTGAACCTGCCCCTCAAGGGACGAAATATTTCGGATGTCCTGTAAATTCCTGATAGATAATAAATCATTCGCTTTAATTCGATATACTCCGCTTACTGCTTCAGACTCATTTACCACATAAACCGCTCTTGCGGAATCTCCGTAAGGGTCATTTTTTGAAGTGAATAACGCATTATGGTACCGATTTGCACAGGAAGTAAACAATAACAAAGAAAAAGCAATCGGTATGAAATACCTTTTACTTAAAGGACAAAAAATCATTTTTCTATAGTGAGTGTTCGGATTGTACGACAAAAAAGAATACGAGTTTCAATAATTTAGAACCGCGTTTTAAAATTACAAATTGTTATAAACTAAAAGGGTAAAATATTTACTTATACTTCCACAAACCTCCATGTTCTTGCTAAAGAACACTCAAATTCTTCGGCGCAAAAGTAAATATTTTTTTAGAAATTTGCATTAAAACAAAATATTTTGAGGATTTCTATTGTCACAGCAGCACGGAACGCCGAAGCTTATATTGAACATTGCATTCAATCTGTTCTTTCTCAAAGCCACCGGGATATCGAATATATTATCATTGACGGCGTTTCGGAGGATGCTACTTTTTCCATCATTCAAAAATATGGCAATCAGATACATCGTATCCTTTCTGAGAAGGATGAAGGAATCTATGATGCTATGAATAAAGGTATCGCTATGGCGAGTGGAGAAATAGTGGGAATTTTGAACGCGGATGATTTTTTTGCTTCAAAAACTATTTTAAGTTCCATTTCAAATCAGTTTGAACAAACGGGAGCCGATATTTTATATGGGGATCTTTGGTATGTAGACCGAGAAGATAATGCCATTGTAACCAGGAAATGGAAGGCAGGGGAATATACATATGGAAATTTTCAGTGGGGATGGATGCCCCCACACCCTACATTTTATGCCCGAAGAGAACTTTTTGAGCAATGGGGAAATTATCAATTAGAATTTGGAAGTGCGGCAGATTATGAATTAATGCTTAGATTCTTGCACCAACATAAAGCCAAAGCGGTTTATCTGCAAGAAGTAATTGTGAAAATGCGCACGGGAGGAGTAAGCAACAGCTCTTTAAAAAATAGAATCAAAGCCAGCAAGGCTGATTTAAAGGCTATGCGGCAAAATGGAATAACTATCCCCGAGCTGGCCGCTTTGTTAAAACCTTTAAGAAAAATTCCTCAGTTTTTACATTTTTAATCATACCCGAGCTTTTTACTCAGTTAGAAATTTATATATAACGTTTTGCAATCTTAACGTAATACATCAAGAACCAGGGAAATAAACCTTATATTAGGAAGCACTAGAAAGATGAATATCAAAGGGTTACATATAGTATGGATTTCAAAAGTTTGGCAAAACACTACAAAACGCTTTCTGATATCTTTTTTATCCCTTTTCATTCTCTTTCATTATTTTAATCTTTTGTACATTGGGTTAGTATCGCCCGGAGGGCTTTATGTGCCCTTTCTTAACCAACATCTTGACTATATTCAGGGTTTAAGAAAATTATTAATAGAAACCTCCGCAGCCATTCTTCGTCAGTTCAATTATGACCTATATACCACACCCATGCGCCTGCATGTAGACGGACATGGGGGAATCATCTTGGTATATTCGTGCTTGGGCTACGGCATCATGAGTGTTTTTACTGCTTTTGTATTGTCCTGGCCCGGCAAATCCTGGAAAAACAGATTGATATTCTTAATAAGTGGATTGATCCTGATCCAAACCCTGAATATAGGGCGATTGATTGGCCTTTCTTTATTAGGACAAAGACTACCTCTTCTTGAACATATTGACCACCATACGTTATTTAATCTTATGGTTTATGCTGTACTGATTCTTTCTATCTATCTTTGGATCAATACTTCTAAAAAAGGAAAAACCAGGTAAATGCAGACAAAAGTTGATCTTTCTTCCTTCAATAACTATCCCTATCATCCACAAGCTTCCTATTTTAGGCAAACATCATGGTTCTTTATCAACGCTTTATTCTTAAAAACCAGTTTGGTTCCCATCAGCCGGTTCAAAGTTTTTTTATTGCGCCTATTTGGAGCAAAAATCGGCAAACGGGTAAATATTAAGCCCTGTGTTTCGATTAAATATCCCTGGTTGCTTGAGATTGGAGACCACGCCTGGATTGGTGAAAACACTTGGATTGACAACTTAGTATTGGTAAAAATTGGCGCTCATACCTCCATATCTCAGGGAGCCATGTTACTTACTGGTAATCACCATTATAAAAAATCAAGTTTTGACTTGATAACAGGGTCCATCATACTAGAAGAAGGAGTCTGGATAGGTGCTCAAGCCACCGTATGCCCCGGTGTACACGCTGGTTCCCACTCCATACTCACCGTAGGTTCTGTTGCAACCAAAAACTTAGATGCTTATTCTATTTACCAGGGAAACCCGGCAGTGAAAATACGAAATAGGGTGATTGAGAATAATTGAATCAGGTTATTTAAAAATAGCATCTGGACCCTGAACCTCTTACTTTACCAACATTTAAAAATGCGCTAAAACTAATTTCATGTGTTCCTCCGGCAGATGAAGCTAAGGCAGAGCGACCATAATCGTAAGCATAACCCACCTGATACTTTTCTAAAATAGTAATGCGTGCTAGCATAGTCAATATATTATCCGTGCCACCAGCCACATACGTTTTATTCGATTTTTTAAATGAATTGCGATAAGAAGCCCCAACCCATAAGGTTTCTTTTATCAATAACATCGAACTGATATCATATTGTAAAGGAGCTTGTAGATCAGTTTTAAATAAGACAGAAGGATATAATTTTAGGTTCTGATTTAAGGTAGCCACGTAACCACCTGTTAAATAATAATGTCGATCGGTTGAAATAACGCTGTTTTCTGTTTTATTAACAGATCTAACAATATGGGTAATAGAAATACCTGCATAGTAACTATCGTTAGTTAAATATAATCCTGCTGCAGCATCGGGATATAACTGTTTTTGAACATCCGAGGGTATAAACGTATCCGTATTATCCAATGGACTCAGCCTGTTTCAATCCAGTATAGTTTGTGTTAATCCTCCTGCTATACCAAAAGACAACCGATTACTTTCATTTAAAGGCAGCCAATAATCATAATTAATAAAAAAGGACGTATTTTTTTGCGGTCCGATTGCATCCTGTATAAAATAAACACCGCCCGCCGATTTTCCATCCGGCATTAACATATCAGCGCTCAGTGTTTTTGTTTTGGGCCCATCGTCCATACCAATCCATTGGTTTCTCATAAAACCGTTAATACTTACCCCCCCTTTTATACCTGCGTAAGCAGGATTATATATTAATTGATTAAACATGTACTGGCTATACAACGCATCTTGTTGCGCTTGTAAAGTAATTGTTTGTAGAAACAAGCATACGAAAACACTGAGTGTAAATTTTTTTATCATGTTATATCTCCTTATCATTTTATTATAGTTAAAGAACCTTTCCTTTCCTGAGCGTTAGGCCCGCTCGGATTGATGATGATCTTATAGAAATAGATTCCCGCATTTACATTATCAGCCTTCCAGGCATTACAATTACAATAATTGGTTTTACGATACACCTCAGTACCCCAACGATTATATACAGCTACCTGGTTATTAGGAAAATCATCTAAAAGCGGTATTTGCCACGAATCATTTTTTCCATCATTATTATTTGTACTGATTGCGTTAGGTATTTCTACAGCCGGTGCTTGTAGTCCTGATTGAGCCATTAAATAATACTCGTTATTAAAATTATTCCATTGCTGAACTTTTAGTGTTCTATCTAAAAAATCTGCAGAAGCCGTACCAACCTCTTCAGC
>JANWIB010000099.1 GCA_025450155.1 Sphingobacteriaceae bacterium | reverse complement strand
GTGCTAAAAGCGACTCTACAACTATTGCCAGAGGAAAATATTTGGTTTTGGGGCCTGCTCATTGTCCCAACTGCCATACAACCAGTAAAGGCTTTTTAGCCGGAGGGCATGAATTTAAAACTCCTCCGGCTACATTTTATACTCCAAATATTACTTCCGATGCGACGACTGGCATTGGAAGATACACCGATGAACAACTAGCCCAGGTTTTGAGGAATGGCATTAAGCCTAACAAACATGCGATGGCTCCTTTTATGGAATACCATAATGTGAGTGATGAAGATCTTACAGCAATTATTTCATATTTGCGATCTACTAAACCTATTCAACATCGGGTACAGGAACATGAGGTAAATATGATAGGAAAAATCATCACCCGGTTTATATTAAAACCTGCCATTCCAGTTAAAAGACCGCCTGTTTCTGTCAAACAAGATACCACATCTGAATATGGCCGTTATATGATTTCCATCGCCAACTGTAAAATCTGTCATACTCAAAAAAGCCAATTTACAGGAGAGCTTATAAGTCAACCACTATCCGGGGGAAGTCCTATAGAGAATCCAACAGGAACTTACACTCCTCCTAATTTGACCCCAGACCCGAAAACAGGAAGAATTTCTGAATGGACAGAACAAATGTTCATCAGTCGGTTTAAAATTGGCATGGTAATCCCTAATAGCCCCATGCCTTGGGAATCATTTTCTAAAATTTCAGAAAATGACCTAAAGGCTATTTATAAGTATCTTAAAAGCCTTCCTCCTACCCAAAATAAAATTGAGAGTACATTTATACCTAAAAAAAGCACTAAAACATGATAGGGGTTTAATCAGATAGTTTCATGGGAAAGAAAGCGAATTGTAAGGTTGAACTTGCAACTTATTTCCAGAATTAAAACCGGATTTTGAAGCTTAGAATGGCTCAATTAGCCCCGGGGGATATTCCTTCAATTACAGCCCGGATCAAAAAATTAAAAAGCCTGAAAGGTTAATATAGTAAATGCCTGAGCTTATTCTCATTCAGCACGATAATACTTCCTTCCATGATCTCAATTAATTTTTCGGTTTTAAACTCCCTTAGCGTTCTGATCATAGATTCCTGGGCCGATCCAACTACATGTGCTAAATCTTCCCTCGAAATTTCAATAACCGGTTTTCCTTCTTTTTTATCCGGAAATTTATCTATCACATCTATAATTCCTGATGCTACTTTTTTTCTTAATGAGTTGTAAGCCAAATTCAGAAGCCTTTCTTCTTTTTCGCGAACATTATGGGATAAGAGACTAATGAATTGCCGGGCTACCTGCCGGTCATTATTAATAAGCTGAAGAAAATCACTTTTCGGTATCAGCACGAGCTTAGCATCTTCAATAACCTGTGCGGTTTCTGTATAATTGATATTCTCCAAAATAGCAGTGTACCCAATAAAATCACCTTCGGTATACATATTGGTAATCAACTCTTTACCATCTTCATTTATCAGGTACTCTTTAATTTTTCCACTAATAACAAAATATATATTGAAGGGACGTTGTCCTTCGGAATACAATACGTGCTTTTTCTTATAGAGGTGCATATCTCTTTGGCTGGAAACCAGGTTAAAACGATCCGATTCATTGACCTGTTGTAAAAACGTACTGATACCTTTTTTATCATGCACGATATTCTTTTTTATTCTATCATATTTCTTTAAACGTATTTCAATGGTGTTCAAAAGATCCGTTTCCTTAAATGGTTTAACTAAATAACCATCTGCGCCCATTTGCATTCCCTTTCTAATATCTGCCAGATTATTTTCACCAGTAAGAAATATGAAAGGGATGAGGAACGTATCGGGATGCCTGCTGAGAATATGTATTACCCCATAACCATCTAAACCTGGCATAACCGCATCGCACAGTATAAGGTCAGGCCGTTCTTTTAATGCTTTTTCAACACCCGATTTTCCACATCCGGCGGTTATAACTGTATAATTAGAAAGGCCGAGTATGTCAGCAACATTTTCTCTCAATGCTTCATCATCATCAATCAATAAAACTTTTTTCATAACCGGGAGAATGTTAAGTAGCTGTTTGATAAACGAAAAAAGGCCTTCAGTGTTCTTCCTAATATAAATTTGATAAAAAACGTAAAGCAATTGATCAATATCAACAGCCACAATGACTTAAGTCAGCAAGGATATGAGCTATATCATCTAATTTTATAATTATCAAAAAGAGATACTATGAAAACAGATCAAGAAATTCAGCAAGATGTAATGGAAGAATTACGTTGGGAGCCTGCACTAAATGCACCAGAAATTGGAGTAGGCGTATACAATGGAATAGTAACATTAAGCGGTTATGTAAAATTTTATTCTGAAAAATTAGCTGCCGAAAAGGCTGCTAAACGAGTAAAAGGGGTAAAAGCCGTTGCTGAAGATATTGAAGTCAGGCTAACAGATAGCAGCAAACTACCCGACGCAATGATAGCAGAAAATGCCATACGGGCGTTAGAATGGAATACAACTATTCCGGATGAAAGAATTAAAATTAAAGTAGATAACGGTTGGGTGCAACTGGAAGGAGAAGTAGACTGGCTATATCAAAAAGAGGGGGCAGAAAATGCCATAAATAATTTAAACGGAGTAAGGGGGTTAAGCAATTGGATAACCGTAAAACCCAGAGTGAACACCATCATTGTTAAAGAAAATATTAGAAAAGCGCTGGAACGAAGCGCTGACTTGGAAGCAGATAAAATTAAAATTGAAACAACAGGAAATAAGGTAATACTCAAAGGATCGGCCCGATCATGGAATGAACGAAAAGAAGTAGAACGAGCTGTGGCTGCTGCACCAGGAGTAGTGGAAGTAGATGACCAGTTAGCGGTAATTTATTAATTTCAAAGAAGTTGCCTTTAATAAAATGTGAAGCCCGTTAATGGTAGGTTCTTTTTACTCATAGATTTTTCCTTTAATATAATAGCCTTCCATTTCTTGTAAAAACTCTCTCATACCATTCTTGCAAGCAATCCTTTTTCAAGGGTTGCTTTATTAATATTTTCAATACCGTTCAACAAGGCGTCAGGATTAAATGAAATGCTATCTATGCCGGCTTCAACCAAAAAGCGGGCAAATGCTTCAGAATCGCTCGGGGCTTGCCCACAAAGTCCAATCTTTTTATTCAGCGCTTTTGCCTTATCAATCATCATTTTTATCAAGGCTTTACTGGCTGGGTTTTCTTCATCAAACAAGCTTTCGATAATAGCCGAATCACGGTCTATTCCTAAGGTAAGTTGGGTCAGGTCATTAGAACCAATAGAGAACCCATCAAATATTTTAGCAAATTCTTCTGCCAGAATTATGTTACTCGGAATTTCGGCCATTACATAAATCTCCAGTTCATTTTCGCCTTGTTTGAGCCCATATTTTTGCATTATATCAACTACTTTCCTACCTTCTTCGGGCGTACGGCAAAACGGTATCATCAGCTTCACGTTGGTTAATCCTATCTCATCTCTTACCATTCTCATGGCTTCACATTCTAGTCGAAATCCGTCCTTATATAAATCATGATAATATCTGGATGCGCCTCTAAAACCAAGCATTGGGTTTTCCTCTATGGGTTCAAACTGTTTCCCTCCTACTAAATTGGCATATTCATTGGTTTTAAAATCACTCATCCTCACAATCACCTCTTTTGGATAAAAGGCTGCCGCGATGGTCGCCACTCCTTCGGCCAGTCTTTCCACAAAATATTTTTCCTTGTCGGGATAATGATGAGTAAGTTCCTCTATCGTTTGTCTGGCTTTTTGGTCTTTCAATTCATTAAATTTCACTATGGCCATGGGGTGAATTTGCACGTAATGGCTAATAATAAATTCAATACGCATTAAACCGATGCCATTATTGGGATAGGCCGCCAATTGAAATGCTTTTTCAGGCTCACCCAAAATCATCATTACCTGAGGTTGAACCGGAATTTCTGTTTTAGAAAAATCGTGCAGGGTTTCGTTCCATTTTAAGGTATCCCGATATATTTTTCCGGTTTTTCCTTCGGCACAGGAGACAGTAATCAATTGGCCGTCAGCTATTTTATGCGTTGCATTTTCGGTGCCTACCACAGCAGGTACTCCTAATTCTCTGGCTACTATCGATGCATGGCTGGTTCGGCCACCTTTATTGGTAATAATTGCCGCTACCTTTTTTAATATCGGATCCCAATCGGGGCTGGTAGTTTCTGTAACCAAAATATCTCCCTCCTGTAACTTATCTGCATCAGCCGGCGACGCAAGAATCCGTGCCCTGCCAGCGGTTATTTTACTTCCGATGGCTTGCCCTGTTGCAAGGACTTCGCCTTTTTCGGCCAGTTGATACTCTTTTACATCGGTGAGTTTTTTTCTGCTGTTTACCGTTTCGGGCCGGGCCTGAAGAATAAATAATTTCCCGCTATTTCCATCTTTTGCCCATTCAATATCCATCGGTTTTTGGTAATGTTCTTCAATTGCCAACGCCCAGTTGCCCAATGTAGTTATTTCGTCATCCGAAAGGACAAATTTTTCTTTTAAATCGAGAGGAGTGTCTACGTTAATGGTAGAGCCGGAACTATCGTCTTCCTTCGCATAAACCATCATTTGAGTTTTACTGCCCAATCTTTTTTGGATAATTGCCTTCTTTTTTGCTTTCAATGAAGGTTTAAAAAGAATAAATTCATCAGGAGTTATGGTACCCTGAACAATGTTTTCGCCCAAACCCCAACCTCCTGAAAGGTGCACCACATTTCTAAAACCTGATTCCGGTTCGATGGTAAATCCAATACCAGAACAAGCCTTATCCGAACGAACCATTGCTTGTACCCCAACAGAAAGCAGCACCGTGTGATGTTCAAATTCTTTATCCTCCCGGTATTTAATGGCCCGGTCGGTATATAAAGAAGCGAAACATTTTTTCACCGCATCAAGCAAGGCTTCTTTGCCTTTTATATTTAAAAAAGATTCGTGTTGCCCGGCAAAACTTGCTTCGGGCAGATCTTCGGCCGTGGCGCTGCTTCTTACAGATACTTCGGCATGGCCTTCTTCTACTAATTCTTTATAAGAATCCACAATAGCCTCGGCAAGATCATCAGGCATTCTGGCAGCCAATATCAGGTCTCGCGATCGTTTCCCTATAACATTCAGATTGGAATAACTGGGTCGGTCCAGTTGGTCTAATAGCTTTTCATGAACACCATCCAGTTTATTATACTCAATAAAATGACGAAATGCAAAGGATGTAATAGCAAAACCGTTAGGAATATGGATTCCTTTTGCAGAAAGGTGTGTGTACATTTCGCCAAGGGATGCGTTTTTACCGCCTACTTCAGCAATATCGTCGATAGAGATATTGTTGAATTTTTTGATATATGTTACCATCATGCGTTTTTAAATAAAATAATCTGGATTTGATATGTAACAGACATGGCAGGAATAGGTTTAGTTATTAAACAAATTTTCAATCAATTTTTTATCCTGTTTATATAAATCCGGGTATTTTATTAAAGCTCCGTTTTGGATTTCGCAAGTGATGTATCTTATTACAATGGTTACTGGCTTTTTAAGCGTATAAATAAATCTTTTATAAGAAGTCATTGAATTATACACAGTGAGGTACGTATCAGAAAGAGCGGAATCGTGCTTTAGCAGCCGGGTTACAAACATTTTTGGATCTTCTATGCGGATACATCCATGGCTTAATGCCCGGTTAGGTTGATTAAAAAGTTTTCTGTTGGGCGTATCGTGCAGGTAAATGCTATAGGGATTTTCAAAATGAAACACAATTTGCCCCAGGGCATTATCCGGACCAGGAGACTGACGGATAAAATAATTAGCCGGGTTAGCACGAACGGCTTTTAAGTTAGCCGGAGTAGCTGCAATAACTTCTCTTTTTTGGGTATAAATAGAAAAATTATTTCTTTTCAGATAAACGGGGTTATTCATTGCTCTGGGTAATAATTCTTTCCCTAATATACTAGAAGGCACAGTCCAGTCGGGAGCCGTTTTAAAATATCGAATTTTGCCACTCAGCACAGGTGTCGGTGTGGATGGGTTACCGATTATAACCTTAAAATTTTGTGTGCTGTCCTTATCAACAAATTTTAAGGCAAATGCCGGGATATTAATTTCTACATAAACCTCCTCTTCATTAACATTTTCCCATTTATACCGTTCCAAATTAATGGCTACCTGTTTTAATGTATCTCCCGATATTTCATGGCAATCTTCTTGGTGCCGATGGACTGCCAATCGCAAAAAATTCTGTAATTGCCGATATCCTTTCATTTTGGGCTGCACACCAAGTATCATTTGCGAGAACTTTGCCGGAACCTGTATGGCTGTTTTTAAAACTGAGTCTATCTGGTATCCTTTAAAATTCTCGCTATCTATCTCCTGAAAAGAGATAGTTGGATTAGCTCTTCCAAAATGCAGATGAACCATAAAAGATAGCACGGCGTCAGTTAAAAGAACATCTGCCCTTCCTTTAAGAACCGAATTATTAGGGGCAATACTGGTTGCAACTAACCGGATAGTATCATAATTAAGATCAGCAGAATGGTATTGATTTGGATTTAACCCATACTGAACCACACAATCGAGCAGCGACATAGCATCCCACAGCAACTTATTTTCGCGGTTAAACCATATATAGCTATAGTTATTTTGCCGATAAAGGTTTCGGGTAAGATTTGGAAAATTTAGTTTTTGAGCATTTTCTGTTGCCAGGTATTTTTCAATATTGGAATCAAGTAACGCTTTGGACAAAGAATTATTCTCAGGAAGTATTTGGCCTAAACATGGAAATACACTAAATAGCCCAAAAAAAGTTATAATCAGAGAATAGTTTTTTTTCATTACAACAATTTGTTAAAAAACTTCTTTAATTCCTGTTACAGCAATCTATGACGTTGATCTAAATACAAACATTTCTAAATAAAATCAGTTTAAAATATGGACTGAATCATCTTTTTTTGACATAAAAATCAATTTTTATCTAAGACCCACCTATGAAAAAAATACTTGTAATGACCGATTTTTCGAAACGAGCTGAACATGCCGCTGAAGTTGCACTAAACATTGCCGAAAAAACGCATTCTGACGTGGTACTCTTTAATGCATTTCAAATTCCTGCTATTATACCGGCTGAAGCCGGGGTTTATCCCTATTATGAGGAATACCCGGTTATTGAAAAAAACACTTCGAAAAAATTGGAGGATACGGCGGAACGATTAATAAAAAAAATGAAGCATACGCATCCTGACAGCAAAGTGCAGGTGCAGGTATCGCAAAGTCCTCTTGCTTATGGAAGTACTGTAATTGACACGATAGATAAAAGGAATATATGGCTGATTGTTATGGGCGACAAAAGCAGAGAAGGTATAATTAACAATTTCATTTTTGGCAGCATGACTTCTGATGTGATAGACAACGCTTTTTGCCCGGTACTTTTGGTACCCGAAAAAGTGCCTATTAAAGGCATGGACAAAATAGCTTTTGCAAGCGACTTGGATAAATCTGATTATAAGGCACTTAAAATGCTTGGTGATTTTGCCCGGGTTTTTGATTCTGAAATTATAGTTATTCATGTTTCTCCCGAGAAGCTGTCTGTTAGTGAAAAAGTAAAACATATGGATCACTTTAATAAACTGGCTGCAAGGATAGACTACCTGGATATGACTTATGAGGACATTCGGGATCATGAAATTCCGAATGCACTGGCAAAATTTTCCCGCATTGAAGCTATTGATTTACTTGCATTGGTTCATAAAAAGTATTCGTTTCTGCAAAATTTGTTTCATAGCAGTACCACAAAAAGCATGATGAAGTATCATAAAATTCCGCTAATGGTTCTTCCGGGGAATTAAATACGAATCGAATAATGATGCTGGTTTGATTGTATGTTATCTCAAATCCTTTCTAATGAAAAAAATAATTGCGGCATTTGATGGATTAAAATTCTCTGAAAGCACGAAAAAGTATGCTCTGAAACTGGCTAATGAAAGTGATAGCTTGTTAACCGGAATTTTTTTGGATGATTTTACTTACCATAGTTACAAACTTTTCGACTTGGTAGGAAGCCAGGGTATTTCGCCGGAAAAAGTGAAACAACTCATGGATAAAGATGCGCAAACACGTAAACAAGCAGTATTGAATTTTAAGCAGTCATGTAAGACTGCTCAACTACGCCATATTATCCATCATGATAAGGGTATTGCCATCCAGGAGTTATTAAGAGAATCTATTTATAGTGATCTGCTAATCATTGCAAGCAATGAAACACTTACACATTACAAAGAGGAACTTCCAACAGCTTTTATAAGAGACCTGCTAACAGATGTTCAATGTCCGGTACTTTTGGTACCCACTGTTTACAAGAATCCCAAAAAAATAGTTCTACTATACGATGGATCCCCTTCTTCTGTATATACCGTTAAAATATTCAGCTATATACTACCCTGGCTGAAAGATTTACCTGTTGAAGTGGTATCCGTAAAACCAACAAACGAACAAAGAAGTCTTCCGGAAAATAAACTGATTAAAGAATTTATTAGCTGCCATTATCCCAAAGCCAGATACATTTTACTAGAAGGAGATCCGGAGGTTGAAATTCTAAATTATCTCAAAAATAAACGAAATGAACTGGTTGCACTGGGCGCTTATCACCGCAGCATGATATCAAGATGGTTTAAGGAAAGTATAGCTGATCTTTTAATGAAAAACACTCAATTACCCTTATTTATTGCACATTACAGATAAGAATAATTAGTCTATCGCTTCTTCTTCTATAATTTGATTTGCCAGCTGGAAAAGCTCCTGTTTAAATCGTTTAAATGAGGCAAACAACTCATCCATACGATGACGAATTGTTTGATACGTTGCTTTAACTTCTTTTCTCCCCCCGGTAATCAGATCCTTAACCATCAAATCCATTTTTGTTTGGATTGTTAGAACATCATCTCGTAGCGTATGTATTTCGATCTCCAGTTCAAATAACTGCTTATTAAACCGTTCTATCATATTCCCACTTATCAGGCCCGAATCTGTTACATAATCTTTTATAATTTTTCTTAAAAATTTTCTTTCAATGTCAAGGAATTCCAAGTCCTTTAACCACTGATTGGATTCCAAGTAGATCTCTTGTAAATTCATTTTTTCATTTTGCGAGTTGACATAAACCAATGACCACCTTTACATTAAAGAAGGCGATTGCGCCTGCGGATTAATCTTAGATTCGGCCAGTTTGGTTAGCGCTTCATCAGCTCCTTTTTCTTCTACCAGTAAATGATGAATACTTCCGGCAACCTTTTCTTCGCCCAAAAGTGTGGCATACGAACTAACTGTACCATACCGGGCAATTTTATAATGGTTCATGCACTGATGAAAAACCAACAGAGCAGAATCTCTAACCTCCGGATCAACAGCAGTTTGTATGATATCGAACATTTCATCTATTATACCTCTGGCCAGATTTTCTTTTGCAAAAGACTGACTGGCTTTTAATTCTTCTAAAATTTCGCTAATAATTCGTAAATGATTACGAGACAACTCGTCCGACCGGAAAAAGAGTTCCTTAAGTTCGTGGGAACTTATTTTATCGTAAACCTGCTCAATGGCCGCCGACCATTTCATTTCCGTATCTAGCAACGTTTGCAGGTAGTAAATCATCAATTCATTAAAGGTGACAATATCTTTCATTGTAAAAATATTCGATACATACAGAACTGGTTTTCATAATAGAAATGAGGCCGGCTTTATTTTTAGCCAGCCTCATTTTCCTTTATTGAATGGCGACTTGTTTTCTTTGTAGTTCTGGCTTTTTAGATTTTTGCAAAGTAAGACGTAGAAGACCGTTTTCATACTTAGCAGTGATATTCTCCTGCTTTGCAGTTTCGGGCAGGGTAAATGACCGGGTAAAAGAAGAAAATGAAAACTCTCTGCGAGTATAATTTTCTTTGTCCTCTTTAATTTCATTCTTGCTTTCGGCACTAATCGTTAATACTCCCTCGGCAATATCTACTTTAAAATCCTTCTTTTCAAAACCGGGCGCTGCTACTTCAATCTCAAAGTTTTTATCATTCTCTTTAATGTTTACGGCCGGAAGATTCTCTCCATTAAACAATGGCGTTCTAAACCAATTTTCCGTGTTCCAAAAATCTTCCATCATTGACCGGAATGACGGAAGAGCGGTTGATCTCATTAATTTGCTCATAGTAGTATTTTTTAAGTTTATGATTGATGCAAATTTCTGTAAAGGTTTTTTTTAACGGGCTGATTTGAGTTAATAGAATAGCTGATTTTGGTCAATCTTATTGCCATTTTATTCATCAGGCCAGGTATCCATTCCTTTTTCAAGATTAAAAATTTTTAATCCCTGCTTTGTCATTTCTTTGCTTGCGGCTGCACTGCGGTTACCATTGCGGCAAAACACAAAATAGGTTTTATCCGGATCAAGAAAAGAAACTTTACGGCCAAAATCCCGGTCCATATAATCGATGTTAAGTGCTCCGGGCAGTGTTCCTTCAAAAAATTCAATCGCACTTCCCACATCCAATAAAACGGCATCCGGGGTTCTAAAAAGTTCTTTTTTAAAGCTTGGACCATCCAGATCATACATTTTTTTAGAAGACTTATCGGACAAATCTCCCATAACACGTCTATGATTTTCCATAGCAATCACTTGCAACCTTAAATTGTTATAAAATTGCAAAAACAATTCACTCCATAAAATGAAACCTGTCAGCTATTTAGATGACATTCGTCAGGATAGAACTAAACTTGCCGTTATTTGTAGGAATAACAACTATTTTGCGTTAATAATAAATTTTTACCTTTAATGGAATCAAGCTTCCCATGCAACAACATACCAAACCGAAATGTATAAAACCTAAGCAGCAAGTAGGATATCTATTAAAAAAAATAAAAACGAATAATTTATACAGATGAAACAAATTGGTTGCTTCATTTCCTTGTTCTTGGTTTTTTGCTCCTGCTCTAAAAAAAAAGAACGTATAAAGCCTGTTTTAAGTGATATAACCGAAGCTGTATATGCATCGGCCACTGTTAAAGCTACAGAGCAATACCAGGTTTTTTCTACCGTTAATGGCATTTTAAAAGATATAAAAGCAAAGCCAGGCGATACCGTAAAAAATGGGGATGTGTTGTTTATATTGGACCACAATGTAGCCAGCCTGAATACCGAAAATGCTCGTTTAGCATTAGAGTTGAGTAGAGAAAATAATCGAAAAAATTCTGATAAGCTTCAGGAAATGGAGCTAGATGTAAAACTTTCCAAAGATAAATACCTGCTAGATTCTTCGTTATATGCCCGCCAAAAGAAGTTATGGGAACAAAATATTGGCACACAACTGGATTTTGAACAACGCAGATTGTCTGCTACAAGTTCAAAGAACAATTATGAAGCAGCACGCAAAAAACTGGGGCAATTAAAAACACAGCTGGAAAACGAGCTGGAAAAAACCACGATCAATTACGACATTAATCGCCAATTACAATCAGACTATATTATTCGAAGTACTATTTCCGGAAGAGTATTTGATGTGTTAAAAGATAAAGGAGAGCTGGTCACTCCTCAAGCTCCGTTGGCTGTTTTGGGTAAGTCAACTAATTTTATTTTGGAAATGAACGTGGATGAAAATGATATTGCCAGAGTAAAAGTGGGTCAGAATATAGAAATAACCATGGATAGCTATAAAGGGCAGGTATTTGATGGGGTGGTTGACAAAATATACCCGATTATGGATGAACGATCCCGCACCTTTCAGGTTGATGCCCATTTTGTAAACCCACCATCGGCGCTATATCCCAATTTAACGGCTGAAGCTAATATTATTATTCAAACCAGAAAGAATGCCCTAATTATACCACGCAACTATTTGGAAAATGGCAAATATGTATGGATTTCAAAAGATGAAAAAAAGCAAATAAAAACCGGATTGCAGGATTACCGAAAAGTAGAGATTATAGAAGGCTTAGATACTTCAAAGTTTATTTATAAACCAGAATAAAATGAACATCCGATTGTTGTTCAATATTGCCCTAACGCTGCTCCGTGCTCGCATTCGACAATCTGTTGTAGCAGCGGCCGGAGTGACTTTTGGTATCGCTATGTTTATTGCATTGGTAAGCTTTATGACCGGTTTAAATAAAATGCTGGATAATTTAATTCTTAATCGCACACCTCACATCCGCCTTTATAACGAAATCAAGCCTTCCCATAATCAGCCTGTTGAGCTTTCTTCCAAGAATCATAATCATCAAAACTTCATTCATTCCATCAAACCCAAAGATGAGGGTAAAGAGATTTACAATAGCCAGAAAATAATCAGAGCAATAAAGGAGGATGAACGGGTAATTGATGTAGCGCCTAAAATAACCACCCCTGTATTTTTTAATACCGGAACAATTGAAATAGCCGGAATTATTAATGGGATAAATGTGCCCGTAGAAGAAAAACTTTTTTCATTAAGCGATAATGTGACCGAAGGGAAGATTGCCGACCTGGCAATCATCAGCAACAGTATCATCATCGGTAAAGGTATTGCCGATAAAATGATGGTTAACCCTGGAGATGTAATACAGGTAACGACAGCTCAGGGAGAACAGGCTAAATTGAAGGTGACCGGTATAATCCAATTCGGCATTGCCGAAATAGACGATACGCAGAGTTATGCCTCGCTTGAAACTGTACAAAAACTACAAGGCAAACCGGCAAGTTATATTACGGACATCCAGGTAAAACTGAAAGATTTAAAAATGGCCCCGGCCACCGCAAAAGAATATGCCCGGCTATTTGAAGTAGACGCAACGGATATACAAACGGCAAATTCGCAGTTCGAAACGGGCAGTAATGTTAGAAGTACGATATCCTATTCTGTAGGCGTTACTTTGCTTATTGTTGCCGGCTTTGGCATTTATAATATTCTCAATATGCTTATCTATGAAAAAATGGATTCTATTGCCATTCTTAAAGCAACCGGATTTTCGGGTAAAGATGTTAAACTGATCTTTATTTTTCTTTCTATGATTATTGGAATTGCCGGAGGAATATTGGGGTTAATCTTAGGTTATGGCCTATCGCTTATCATTAGTCATATTCCTTTCGAAACCCAGGCTTTGCCCACCATAAAAACCTATCCCGTCAATTTTAATATGATCTACTATGTTATTGGTATCACCTTCGCACTCATCACTACCTACATTGCCGGGCTGTTTCCCGCCCGAAAGGCCAGTAAAGTAGATCCGGTTATTATCATTCGGGGGAAATAAAATATGTCAGAGAAAGTTCTCGAAGCCATAGCCATTAACAAGTATTTTTTCGATCCGGTAAAATTTCAGGTATTATCAGATATTACTTTTAGTATTGAAAAAGGAACCTTCGTTTCTATTGTAGGTAAATCCGGGTGTGGAAAATCTACATTGCTCTATATTTTATCTACTATGGATACCGATTATGAAGGCCAACTTTTTATAGACAATCAGTCTTTATACAATAAAACCAATGCAGAACTATCACAGGTTCGCAATGAAAAAATAGGATTTGTTTTCCAGTTTCATTACCTTATCGAAGAGTTCAATGTACTTAGAAATGTAATGCTTCCCGGAATGAAACTGGGAAAATTTTCTGAACAAGAAATAGAACATCGGGCGATACGACATCTGGAAACATTGGGAATACAGGATCAAGCGTTAAAACATCCCAACCAACTAAGCGGTGGACAAAAACAGCGTGTAGCTATAGCCCGGGCTTTAATTAATGATCCTTTAATTATCATGGGGGATGAACCCACCGGAAATCTGGATAAAAAGAATAGCGACCTGGTGTTTGACATTTTTAAAGAGTTATGCCAGGAAAAAAAACAAACCCTCCTTGTAGTTACCCATGATCCTGATTTTTCTCAACGCACGGATCGCATTATTGAAATGCAGGATGGAAAAATTCTCGTATAATCCCCGATATGCCTTAGCTTTTGATTACAATCATATACTTAGCTGACCATATTCATAATCGGGAAAATAACCTATTAGTAATTTTACACTTTAATTCATTCCGTATCAAAAAATAAAAAATCTATCCATATGAAAACAATTGGAATAACGTTAGCAGCACTGTTTTACATAACAGCTTGCACAGCCCAAAATGTAAACACCATGCTTAAAAACGACAAGCAGAAAAAGGAGATTTTTTCTGCAATTCTTAAGGATAATAAACTATCCGCAGAAATGATGGACTCCTTAATGAAAAAACCTGGCAGTCACATGATGATGAAGGGGAATACCGATAAAATGACGAAAATGGACATGATGATGGATATGGCTAAAAAAGATTCTGCCATGTGTAATATGATGATGGACATGATGATGAAACGGGCGGAAATGATGAAACGGATGCATGAAATGAACGGAGACAGGTCGGAAACAGAAAAGAATAAACACATGGAGCATCACCCAAAATAAGGGTGTGCCCTATTTATTCATCTGATCAAAATCAGCTATTTACTTAACCACAATCAGGCATATATCAGGTGCTTCTGCCGAAATTCGTATTAGATATATTCACTTAAAAAAATACAACTATGAAAGCGCAACTTTTTTTTCGGATAACTGCAAGCTTGCTATTATTACTGGCTGCTCGAAGTTCTTCTTTGGCTCAGCAAGGGGGAAGAATAGATACCCTGCCTCCGGTAATCATCACCGGTACTTCTGTAGTTAGCCAGAAGGTTACAGACTCTTTTAAAAAGGATTTCAAAGATGCCCTGCATCCCCGATGGTACCAGATGGATAAGAATTATTTGGTTAAATTTATTATGAATGAACAAAAAAATAATTCTTTATACGATAGAAACGGATATCTTATATATCACATCAGCTACGGCAAAGAAAAACATTTACCAGCAGATGTTATAAGCCAGGTAAAAACCGGATACCCAACCTATGATATTACAACTGCAATCCATGTAAACCAAGCCAACAGGAGCATTTGGGTAATAAACTTGGAAAGCGGAAAGAATTGGGTTTTGGCCCGCGTAGAAGATGGTCAATTAGATGAGGTAGAGCGTTTACGAAAGGCTAATTAACTAATAAAGAGGTAAACTTATTTTTAATTTTTACAGCAAGGATCCAGAGGAAAAACTGGATCTTTTTTATTTTAGCTATAAATCATTTGAAATGATGTTATAGGGATAGTTTTATACCTTAAGGTATAATTTCTTATACTATTTCTTTGAC
>JANWIB010000098.1 GCA_025450155.1 Sphingobacteriaceae bacterium | reverse complement strand
ATTACAGCCAAACCAAGCATAATACCTGCAATAGCTATTCGCACGCTCAATTTAGAGAAAGTGCGTTTAGACTGAAAAGTGATGCGTTTTGCAATAAAAGCGGATAAATTCAACCTTGATATGGTTTTTTTGTACTTTAGCAAAGATGCAATTTTTTTGTCTTAGCGCATTCTTTGCATCATTATCTGATTAATTACCATTTTTATGATAAGAAGAACGCTATTCACATCTACTCCTGTAATTTTATTACTAATCGCTCCTTTTATTTCGTTTGGACAAGTACACACGCTTGGATCACCCGTGCCTAACCCTAAAACAGTGGATGTTAATGCCATTGATCATCCTAAACAAAAAGGGAAATTAAAAACAGGTGCAGAGCAGACTGAAAAATATCTTCCATTTTTAAAAGATAAAAAGGTTGGAATGGTAGTTAACCCTACCTCTATTATCGGATCAAAACTTAGTGTAGATAGTTTACTGTCGGTAGGCGTAAATATTGTAAAAGTTTTTGGCCCCGAACACGGGTTTAGGGGAGCTGCTGATGCGGGAGCTAAAGTGGATAATGCCATTGACAGTAAAACAGGAATTCCCATCATATCCTTGTACGGCAAACATTACAAACCAAGCAAGGAAGACTTAGAGGGGCTGGATTTGTTGATTTTTGATATTCAGGATGTGGGCGCACGATTCTATACCTATATTTCTACCTTACATTATGTAATGGAAGCCTGTGCCGAAAATAATCTGGAACTGCTAATCCTGGATCGGCCAAACCCGAACGGATTTTATGTTGATGGCCCTATTCTGGAAGAAAAATATAAATCGTTTATCGGCATGCACCCTATTCCAATTACCCACGGAATGACAATTGGAGAATATGCACAAATGGTTAACGGAGAAGGTTGGCTGGCTAATAAAGTTCAGTGCAAATTACAAATCATCAAAGTAGTCAATTATGACCATCATACGCCTTATACCTTACCGGTAAAACCCTCGCCGAATTTAAACACCCAACAAGCTATCCTGCTGTACCCTTCTCTATGTCTATTTGAAGGCACTATCATTAGCCAGGGAAGAGGAACTCCTTTCCCCTTCCAAGTTTTAGGGAATCCTGATCTGGGAGGTAAATACAAATTCAATTTTACGCCAGTAAGTATTCCTGGGATGAGTACCACACCCTTGCATCAGGATAAAAAGTGTTATGGCTTAGATCTTAGAAAGTATAATACAAAATCCTTTGAAAAAACAGGAAAAATAAATTTAAAGTGGTTGATGGAGTTCTATAAAGCATATCCCTATAAAGAAAAATTCTTTGATTACAAACAAAGTAAGCAAATCGGGAACTTTGATAAACTTGCCGGAAACGATACATTGAAACAACAAATAATAGATGGCAAAACCGAAGAAGAAATCCGTCTAAGCTGGGAGCCGGGTTTATCGCAATATAAACTCATGCGGAAGAAATATTTACTTTACCCTTAAATACGATGTATAAACTGCTTATTGGACTGTTTTTCATATTTATACACAATCTCGCATTCGGGCAAAAAAATATGATAAAATTTGAACTGAGCAAAAATAAACCCATAGCTGAGCTGTATGCAATTGGACTAACAGTTACATTAAAAGCGTTGCAAGAACGTGATTCTTCAGAAGTAGAAACCGTTATTGCTATGCAAACGCAGAATCAGAAAACAACTTATAACGTCATTTTCGGTAGTACTTTTTGTCTAAGCAATCACTACAAGATTTGGAACAACTTCCTGATTGATATGGATATTGAGCAGGAAATAGCAAAGTTTACTATCCAACCCGCTTCGAATTTAATACCGAGTAGCGACAATATCTTATCTGTTGAAATCGCAAAAACATTTCCATCGAATAGCTCTCATGAATCCATCTCTTTGGCTACCCTCAAAACTATATTAAAAACTGCAAGATTGACTGATCAGCCCTATTCCTGTTTCAGTGGCGTAGGTCCGATATATAAAGGAAATATTCAATTTGATACCCAATCGTATCCAATAAGTTTTTATTTAGGCGGACATGGCGTTTTAAAGAACGATAAGGGCAAATGTTATGAATTTGTATTTGACAATAAGCTATTAGAAAAAAGGGGGACGAACAGTACAAAGGAATGAGAATAATTTTTATGGGTACTCCTGAGTTTGCTGTAGCTTCTTTAGATGCATTGATTCAAGCTGGGTGTGAGGTTGTGGCTGTAGTTACTACTCCCGACAAACCTGCAGGAAGAGGACAAAAAATGAGCGAATCTGCGGTAAAAAAATATGCGATAGCTAAGGAGCTGCCAATATTACAACCAGAAAAATTAAAATCTCCTGTTTTTTTATCCGGGCTCCGGTCCTTTAAAGCAGATTTACAAGTGGTAGTAGCCTTCCGTATGCTACCGGAAGTGGTTTGGAACATGCCTCCAAAAGGCACTATTAATCTCCATGCTTCTTTATTACCTAATTACCGCGGAGCTGCGCCCATTAACTGGGCGGTTATTCAGGGTGAAAAAGAAACAGGGGTAACGACTTTCTTCCTAAAACATCAAATTGATACCGGAAATATTTTATTTTCAGAAAGAGTTGTCATTGGAGCAGATGAAACTGCCGGAGAGGTACACGACAAGTTGATGGTCACCGGAGCCCAGCTATTGGTAAAAACCGTAAAAGCTATTGAGTCTGGTAATTATACAGAGACCCCTCAGGATGAAATTGTATCAGAAAACCTGCATCATGCCCCCAAAATATTTAAGGAAGATTGCCGTATAAACTGGGATCAGCCTGCCGCGAAAGTTTATAATCATATTCGGGGACTGAGCCCGTATCCCACTGCTTTCACTATATTACAGGATAAGACTTTAAAAATATTTAGTGCAGGATTACAACTGCAACAACCGGATATTTCTCCCGGAACTTTTCTAACTGACGGAAAAAGCTACTTAAAATATGCTTGTCAGGATGGATATATTTCTCTAACTGAAATACAACTCGAGGGCAAAAAGCGGATGGGGATTGAGGAGTTTTTGCGAGGTATAAAGCTATAGCCCTAGGGAACTGCATGCAATTCATTCATCTCGT
This sequence comes from Sphingobacteriaceae bacterium, assembly GCA_025450155.1. GTDB lineage: Bacteria > Bacteroidota > Bacteroidia > Sphingobacteriales > Sphingobacteriaceae > JANWIB01. Next base: position 17,990 of record JANWIB010000098.1, on the reverse strand, counting down.
GGGGGATGACCACTCCTCAGTATCCTCATGATGTAAAAATATTTATTTAACGGGCCACACCCTCAAACTTTACTCTTCTATCAAACACACTAACCAGTTCCGATAGCTCGTATACATTTCTGTATCCATATCCATACAGATTAATATAGGTTGGAATATTTAAGGCCAGTGTTAGCTCAGAGGTATCTTCAGAATCTTCTAAAATATCTCCTTTTTTTAGGGGGGATCCTTTCCTACCCAAAGAAGACCGAAATGGTGGACCCACCGCTTTCGTGGCAAAGTTCTTTTGATCTCCATCCATATTATTATTGCAATAGATTAAAACTTTTGTATCCATGGACGGGATTACCCTGGCTAAATTTTCCTGCGTAAAATCTGAAAAATTTAAATGAACAGCACCTTTGATGTGTTTGTTCTTAAACATAGCATCTGAACGGGTATCCAAAATTAACACCCCTTTTTCTTTAGCCATCTTTATAAATGTTTCCAAATCAATTAGCCTGCTTTTTCTGTGTTCTTTTACTTCGGCGGTTAGACTTTCAAACGCATCAAAATCAACTTTAGCTGGTCGAAAATTTTCTTGCTGTCCAAAAAGTGTTTTACTTGATAACAACAAAATCAATAACGCAAATTTTAGTTTCATATTTCTTTTGCTAAGAATTGTATAAACTTAAAGCATCTCAGATTATCGTTTTACGATTATTTTATTAAGAAGTTCAGCTTTTCAATTAAAAAACGTGATATCTCGTTAAAATACCTTTTCTTATCATAACCCATTACCCATTGGATACCCGAAGTCGCGTTAGTTACAAAAACCTCTTCGGCTTCGTTCATAATAGCAGGGTTGATTTGTGCTTCAATCAATGGGATATTATTTTCTTCTGCCAAATTCATCACTACCCGACGCATCACCCCTGCAACACACCCCTCACTTAAAGCCGGGGTATACAATTGCTTTTCATAAACTACAAAAACATTCGCACTCGTTGCTTCACATAAAAATCCATTCTGATTCAATATAAAAGCTTCGTCCAATCCGTTTTGGGTTTTAAAAATTCCTGCAAGAACATATATTAAAGAATTACAGGTTTTCTGACTCGATAAGATATTAATCGGCTTAGTAACCTCATCAAATATATCTACAATCAATCCCCGATCATTATTTTGATAATAAGGGTTATCTAACGCACTTGCTTCTAAGGCATACCCAAATTTATTACTCATCGGAGTATATAAGCCATCCCCATCACGAAAAATAGTTAAACGAACACGGGCATTTCCTCCTATTTGGTTTCGCCGCATTAGCTCTATAGATTTTTCCTTCAAAAAATAGGCATCAAGTTCAGCATAGCCATCTATTTTTAAGGCTTGCATACCCCCTTGCAATCGTTCGGCATGAAAATCGGCAAATTTTAATTCGCCTTTTATCACTCGCATCGTTTCGAACAATCCATCACCATAACGAAAAGCTCGATTGGAACCCGTTAACACTGGCTGACTTTCCGGGTATAGATCTCCATTATAATTAATAAATTGAAGCGGCATGCGTTGCAAATATAGCTTAGATACATTTAACAACTAAATCGGATTAGCGTTAATATAATTTCGCCATTTTTCAATAACCAACTTAAAATCGGGGGACAGGGGAGATTCAAAATGGATGAATTTTTTTGTTTTAGGATGCAAAAATCCTAAAGATTGCGCATGAAGCGCCTGCCGGGGCATTAACTCAAAACAATTCTCTACAAATTGCTTATACTTAGTGAAAACCGTGCCCTTTAAAATTTTATCACCCCCATAAGTAGCATCATTAAACAGAGGATGCCCAATATGTTTCATATGCGCCCTGATTTGATGCGTACGACCCGTTTCTAACCGGCACTCAACCAAGGTAACGTAATTAAACCGCTCCAGTATGCTATAATGCGTAATGGCCCATTTTCCCTTAGTCTCATCATCATAAATAGCCATTACTTTGCGATCTTTTACACTCCTGCCAATGTACCCGGTAATGGTTCCGTCTTGGGCTAAATCGCCCCAAACTAATGCAAGGTATTTCCGGTTAATCGTATGATCAAAAAATTGTTTGGCCAGGTACGCCATAGCACGCTCATTTTTACTGATAACCAGCAAGCCCGATGTGTCTTTATCAATCCGATGCACCAGCCCGGGTCGGCCGTCATTTCCCGGTAATTGGGGCAAGTGCTGAAAATGATAAACCAGCCCATTAACCAACGTACCGGTATAATTATTATAACCGGGATGAACCACCATACCGGCAGGCTTATCCACGATAAGTAAATCATCATCCTCGTAAACGATGTTAAGCGAAATATTTTCAGGATAAACTTCCGTATCGCGGGGAGGATGAGGTAAAACGACAGAAATAATATCCATCGGTTTTACTTTATAACTAGATTTTACTGCCTTATCATTTACTAGTACATTGCCGGAATCTATCGCATTTTGAATCCGGTTTCGGGAGGCGTTCTCTACCCGGTGCATTAAAAACTTATCAATTCGTAAAAGCGATTGGCCTTTGTCTACTACCACACGTAAATGTTCATAGAGGTCCTGCTCTTCCTGATCGGGTAATTCTATTTCTATATCCATAAATCAAAGGCAAATATCCAGAATCGAGCGAATAATAAATATATTAGTGAAAAAATAACATATTACTAGTTTTAAGATAACCAAATGATAAATATTTCCGTATAGGGTTGAAATATTCGATTATTATTTAAAAAATTTATGAAAATGCTCAAAAAATTTACCCAAGTAGCCCTGTTGCTTTTAGCAGTTTCTTTTTCAAATACAGCTTTAGCACAAGATGAAGTCTCAGGACTAATTAAATCTTCCCCGGATGATATAGCCAAACTTACTTATGCTTATTTAAAACCTCTGTTTAAAGGGCTTGGTACAGGCTTAAACTCGGGATGGAATTATAGCGGCCATTCAAAAAACCTGGGACGGTTTGAACTCCGTGTCGGGATTTCAGGAGCACTTATCCCTTCCGGTGATAAGACTTTTGATGTGGCTACACTAGGCCTTTCAAATAATATCCGGCCAATTGGATCAAATACAATTGCTCCAACGGTAGCTGGTAATGGAAATACAGGGCCTAAAATGGGTATATATTATAGTGGTAGACAAGTTAGTGAATTTAACCTTCCTGAAGGCGCCGATCTACCCATTATCCCTGCTCCACAACTCCAGGCATCAGTGGGCCTGCCTAAAGGTATTGAACTAACTCTTCGGGCTATTCCTAGTATAAAACTAGGTAGTGACGCGGGTTCAATAGGTATGTTTGGAGTGGGGGGTAAAGTAGAACTAATCCCATTATTTGCTCCAAAAGTTGTTGAAAAAGTTGCCAAAAAGGTTTCTCCAGTTGATTTAGCGCTTGCTATTGGTTATACGCAATTAAACTATGAGCTACCACTGGAGGTGACATCTCCGGACGGCTCTCCTACCGATCCAAACCAAAAAATTCAGGCAAAATTTTCAGGCATTAATGCAGAAGTCATCGTATCGAAAAAACTAGCTTTTTTTACCCCTTTTGCCAGCGTTGGCTATCAAACAGCTAAAACCAATGTGGATTTGAAAGGAAATTACAGATTAATAAGCGGAGTTAACGGCCTTGGCCAACCTACCTATACTACGTTCAAAGACCCGGTTAGTATCGATAAAAAAGATATTGGCGGATTACGCGGAAATATAGGTTTTCAATTAAACCTGGCATTCTTCAGAATATTTGCAGCTTATAGTATAGCAGAATACAATTCATTTAATGCAGGTATTGGTTTTGGCATAGGAAAATAAACTATATTAAAAATGTTAAAAGCTCCTTTTATAGGGGCTTTTTTTATTTTAGTACGGATGATAGACCTTGAGTTTTACAGTCCCATTGAACCTATTTTCCATCCCCTATTTACGAAGGAGGGTCTCAACGTTTTCATAAAACGAGATGACCTCATTCATCCATTTATTTCTGGCAATAAATGGCGAAAATTAAAATACCTTCTTCAAAAAGCCGAAAGCCAGAAAAAAAAGCACCTGGTAACTTTTGGAGGTGCGTGGTCTAACCATTTACTGGCAACCGCATGTGCAGCCGCAAAATTTGGATTTACAAGTACCGGAATAGTGCGTGGTGAGGAGATACAAAATGATGTTCTTTTTCTATGCCGCCTGTTTGGGATGCAATTACACTTCGTAGACAGAGAAAGCTATCGCGATAAAAAAAGCATTTTTAAAAGGTTGTTTGATCCTGATCCTTCGGCATTCTTCATTAATGAAGGCGGAGCCTCCGCAGAAGCTGTAGAAGGCTGTGCAGAATTAGTTTCTGAATTAGAAGAAACTTACGATCATGTTTTTTGTGCCTGTGGCACCGGAACAACTGCCGCCGGAATAATAAACGGCCTTGCCAAAAACCATTATTCAGCCCTATTTAATGGCATTTCGGTTCTAAAAGGAGGAGATTTCATTGGAAGTGAAATAAAAAAATATACCCAATCTGATTCGGATTTTGTATTGCATACCGAATATCATTTTGGCGGCTATGCTAAAACTACCCCGCAACTTTTAGAGTTTATTAAACGTTTTTCTTCTACCACCGGCATCTTACTCGACCCTATTTATACTGGTAAAATGATGCATGCCTTGTTTAACCTGGCAGAGAAAAACTATTTTAAAAAAGGCCAACGCATCTTAGCAATTCATACAGGCGGATTATTCGGTCTGCTGGGAATGAGCGAAAGATTCTAAACTCATCAATGCTAATTATAAGTCTACACGTAAGAATAGTAGGCTTTTTACTACATTTGAGCCTTAATACATCTTATATGTACCATTTAACTATCTCACCATCCGAAGTACAGGCTACTTTAAGCAAGCACATATTGGCCGATGGATATGACCTTACTTTCGACTTAGAAAAAAGTCAGGGAGTACATATTTATGATTCGAAACACCGGCGCACTCTTCTTGATTTTTTTACCTGTTTTGCTTCTGTCCCTTTAGGTTATAATCACCCTAAAATGATGAATGATGAGGCATTTAAGAAAAATCTTTTGCAAGCGGCCTTGATTAATCCTTCTAATTCTGATGTTTACACCACGCAATATGCTCAATTTGTAGAGACCTTTTCAAAATTTGGAATGCCGGATTACCTGCCCCATGCTTTTTTTATATCAGGGGGTGGGCTTGCAGTAGAAAATGCCTTAAAAACTGCCATGGATTGGAAGGTGCAAAAAAACTTCCAAAAAGGATATCAAAAGGAAATTGGCTTTAAAGTTATTCATTTTGAACATGCTTTTCATGGACGTACGGGCTATACGATGAGTTTAACTAATACCTTGCCCGACAAAACCAAATGGTTTGCCCATTTTAATTGGCCTCGAATTAAAACGCCAAGTATTGAATTTCCGTTGACGCAAGAAAATTTAGATGACCTGAAACAACGTGAAGCGCTTTCTATAGCACAAATTAAACAGGCTTTTGCCGATAACAAAGATGATATTTGTGCCATCATTATTGAACCGATACAATCTGAAGGAGGCGACAACCATGTACGAAAAGAATTTTTAGAACAATTACGTGCACTGGCTGACGAGAATGAATGTTTGCTGATTTATGATGAAGTACAAACGGGAGTGGGCTTAACCGGAAAATTTTGGGCACATGAACATTTTGGAGAAAAGGCACGGCCTGATATCATTGCCTTTGGTAAAAAAATGCAGGTATGCGGAATTTTAGCCGGGAAAAAAGTAGATGAAATTGAAAGCAATGTTTTCCATGTTCCGTCTCGAATCAATTCTACCTGGGGTGGCAGCCTGGTTGATATGGTTCGTATTACTAAAATCCTCCAAATTATTGAAGAAGATAAATTGATAGAAAACGCTGCTGTGGTGGGAAATTACCTGCAAACACAGCTAAAAAAAATCTCGCAAAACCATGAAAAAATAACTCATGTACGTGGGTTAGGACTTTTAACAGCTTTCGATTTTCCTAATAAAGATTTGCGGAACCGCTTTTTAAAAAAAGGAATGGAAAATAATGCCATGTTCCTGGGTTGCGGTAACGCTTCCATTCGTTTTCGCCCCGCATTATTAGTAGAGCACCAGCATGTTGACGCAGGTATGGAAATAATAGAGAAAATTCTTCCTATTCTTTAAAATAATGCTCCCGTTTCGAAAATAACATGAAAATGTCCCTGCTTAATAGAATGGTCGGCTTACTATTTATTTTTTTCCTTTCGACCTTCAACTTCAAAGCTCAACTCTATGGAACGGATACAGAAATAAATTATACTACCATTCACAATATCATTTCTGTAAACAATAAAGCTTATGCTACAGGCTTTTATCGTACGCCAAGTTCATCCATTTCTATTGCCTGTTATTGGGAAGGCAATAAACTACATGAGTTAACGAATGAAAACGGAGAAATTTCACAGTCTGAAGCCATTGCGATTTCTGTAGATAATAAAGACAACTATGTTTTAGGTAAACTCTGGCAAAACGATTCTACGTTTACGTATGCCTGTTGGAAAAACGGAAAATGGTTAAAGAAAATAACCTTTAATCTGAATGAACTTCGTTCGGAAGAATTTAATCCTGAAGCGAATAACAGGGCATTAACCCCTAATTCTGTATTAAAATCATTGAAATATAATTACATTCCCTCCCTATCTGATCTGAAAATTAAAGGATTTGCAGTAAATAAGGGGGACATTTATATTATTGCCAATATTGAGTATCAGGGAATCTGCTGGAAAAATGAAACCCGATTACCTTTAGAAGAACTCCCATATAACAAGGATATAACTAATCATTTTTCTTCTGTTAATACGCTTTTTATTCATGACGATAATGTGTATATCGCAGGCGATTCTGAGGGCAAGCCAGTTTACTGGAAAAATGGGAAATGTTATGCTTTGCCCGTACCGGATTATCCGGACCATGGTACACTGCGATCCGGTGGCGGCAAAGCGCTGGACATAACCGTAGATCATACAGATGTATACCTATCCGGATATTATATTAACCGCGGCATTCTCCCCTGCTATTGGAAAAATCAACAACGAATTGAATTAAGTTCACCGCATATTCCGTCGAAAGCTACTTGTATCAAGATGACGACAAACGGCCTTTATGTTGGCGGTTATCTAAAAAAACATAATGGCAACGTAGTTTGCTACTGGAAAGACGGAAACCTTATTGCTGCTCCCGACTCCGCGTCAATTAATATAACCGCGTTAAAATTTCTGACTGACTCTGCAAACAACATTGCGCTGCTAAGGGGCTATGCCCTACCTGAGTATGATTATGGTTATGGTGATATTGCATATAAAGACCTGTATTCCATCTCAGAAGGAAAAATCAGACCTTTACCCCTGGAACAAAAAACTTCCAAATCATACCTATTGGCCGGCGTAAAAAAGGTAGTGGTATCCGAAAAAGACGTGTACGCTATGGGTTATTATAAAGCTGCAGGTCACAACACGATGGTGCCTGTAGTTTGGAAAAATGGTGTCCGACAAAGTTTACCTGTTCCTCCGGAAGCTTACAATATTACCGCTTTCGACATTGTCACAGAAAAAAATGATTTATTGGTTTTAGGTCGTTACGAAAAGGCACACCTCCACTCTCAGGGCTATTATTACTGCTATTGGCGTAATGGAAAACTAACCGTGCTTGACTCACTGCAAGGAATAGTTGCAGCAGAAATTGTAAATGGGAAGATGTACACCATAAGTTATAAAGTCTCTAAGAAAGAACGGACATATACCGGTATTTACTCGGTTAACAATAAAGCCTATCATTTATCCTTACCGGGGCAGGCTGCAAACGAAAGCGCATATCCCGCTGCTTTAGATATTGACCCTCAAGGCAATGTAATTATAACGGGTTCTGTGTACCAGGATGATAAACAAGTAGCTGCGGTATGGAAAAACAATAAAATAAAACTAATTTCGGCGCCTAAAGATCGTGGTTATGAAGGCCAGCAAATAAAACGTACCGATGGTAAATTAACCATTTTGGGGTCATATAATAACTATCAAAAAGATTCGGTCCTAACAGGTGGATTTTCATGGACGGAAGGAAAAAATATAGAACTTTACCCTTTAAATAAATACGGATGGACCGAATTCTTTTTTGTAGATCAAACGCAACAATATTCCCTCCATCGGGGAGGTAAGCTATTGAAAAATGATCAAGATATCCATTTAGAAGCTACATCAAATAGGCTGTCGACATCAGGAATAGACTACTTAACAATATATGATGGTAAAACATACGTGGGTAGATATTATGTTGACGGAGACGGCAACCAGAAAGCCTGCTATTGGGTAGACGGGAAACTGGTTACATTAGATTAATAAGAGGATGTCCCGAAGACGAATATCTATTTGTCCTACTTCAATTGAAACAAATCATCCACCCCTAATAATTTCCGGCAAGTAAAGCCTTCAGCATAAGTAGCATTAATTGACTTCCCAAATTCACGAGCCCTTGCTTCAGTGCTTTTTAAGAAATCAGGGCTTGAAATATAGGTCTGATTTTCTTCACTATCGTATTCTGGATTGTAAACCTGGGATTTAAATGCCTGGATGCACGCCATCTTTTTATCCCAATAATTTGTTATATCTATTAGAATATCCGGCTTTATATATTGATCCTGAATGTATTGCAACAACAATCGGGGGCGCCAGGCTTCTTGCGTTTTTCCTTCTAAATATGTTACAATTTTAACTAAACCCGAAAGAAACACTGCATCATTAATCAGATCACTTGCTCTCCCATGATCAGGATGCCGGTCATGTAAAGCATTCGTTATAACTATATCGGGTTGATATTGCCGGATTTTGGAAATAATTTGAAGGCGGTGTACTTCATCGTTAGAGAAAAATCCATCCCGCATACCTAAGTTCTCACGAACATGAAGGCCTAATAATCTTGCTGCATCTGCAGCTTCTTTATCCCTAGTCTCTGCTGTTCCCCGTGTGCCAAGTTCGCCCCGGGTCATATCTATCACACCTACCTTCTTCCCCAAAGCCAGGTGTTTTAATATTGTACCGGAACAGCCGAGTTCGGCATCATCCGGATGAACTGCAAATACAAGAAGATCTATTTTCATACAAAAAAAGGAGCCGGTTCTATTAATTGTTGAATACGAGTTTTTACTTTCACACAATCCGGTTTGGTAAAAGAGTAAAAATAATCAACAACTTCGCCATTTTTGTTAATAAGGTATTTATGAAAGTTCCATCTCGGATGTGAAGTCAGTTTTCCATTGTATTTCTTCTCACTCAGAAATTTAAATAATGGATGTATTCCTTTTCCACGTACATGCACTTTATCAAATACCTTAAAGTTCGTATGGAAGTTAATTTTACAAAACTTAGTAAGCGCCTGGCCTTGTAAAGGTTCCTGCTTACCAAAATCGTTACAAGGAAATGCTAAGATTTCAAAATCATTCCCTTCAAATTCCTTCCTAAGGTTTTCTAAATCCCGCAATTGAGACGTAAATGCGCATTCCGAAGCGGTGTTAACAATTAGCAAAACTTTATTTCTAAATTCCCCTAAACTTACCTCTTCTCCATCCACTCGCTGAACAGTGAATTGATAAACTGTCCTGTCACTCACAGTTAATTATATCTGTAATATCCTGAAGATCTTATAATTGCTTCAATATCCCGGTCCTCATCCATATCATACCGGTTTTTAAGATTGTGGCCGAAGATACGGGCTATGGACTGATAAAAGAAAGCGGAAAAACCTCCCTTTAATTCCTTTAACATTTCATAGCTGCTATTCCCAGTTTCTCGATCAATCAGTTTAGTCAGAATTTGTCCCTGGGTAATCGTCATGTTTTTGATTTCCCTGTTAAACATATCCTTAATCTCACCTTCAAAAGCTTTAACTAATTTTCTCTGCTCCTTCTTATTTGGGGCCATTGTTATATCCGACTGCAATTTTTGATACCTATCCCTGGCATACATGGCATACGGAAGAACCTTTAAAACGTTATATTTTAAACGAAAAAATTTGGCTCTGTCTTCCGGGCTTTTATAAATTCGGGCGTCAATAACAACCACATCTGGCAATGATAACCATGGTAAAAGCTCGCCATCAATATTTGTCAGTGCCACTTTAATGGTATCGTTTTTGCCTTTAACATAGGGGTCATATTTTTCCTGTGAGCGGGCGGGAAAAAGGTTTACGAAAAATAGACACACTACAACAACCACTACTTTAAAAAAATTCATACTTTTAAGTAAATGCAAAAATACACCCTTAGATTTTTATATTAATTCTATATATACGAAAATTGTAACCCGATAGTTATACTTTTTGCAAGAAGACTTATAATTAGAACATGAATGAGTTAGTGATAGATCTGGAAGCAGAAAAGAAAGAGATATTGAAGCGATATCGAGCGCTGCTAAGGGCCTGCAAGCCGGCTATGCAAAAAGGCGATAAACGTATGATAAGGCAAGCGTTTGATATGGCCTTGGAAAGCCATAAAGATATGCGCCGCAAATCTGGCGAGCCTTACATCTACCATCCTATTGCTGTGGCCCAGATAGCTGCCGAAGAAATTGGATTAGGAACCACTTCTATCGTTTGTGCCTTGCTGCATGATGTGGTAGAAGATACGGACATAACACTGGAAGATATTGAGCGTGAATTCGGGAAAAAAGTCGCAAAAATTATTGACGGACTGACAAAAATTTCGGGTGTTTTTGACTATAACAGTTCGCTTCAGGCTGAAAATTTCAGAAAGATGCTGCTTACGTTGGCAGATGACGTGCGGGTTATTCTGATTAAACTAGCCGATCGCCTGCATAATATGCGGACAATGGATTTTATGCCCAGGGATAAGCAATTAAAAATCTCATCAGAAACTGTTTATCTCTATGCTCCGCTTGCGCATCGGTTAGGATTATACGCGATGAAATCTGAGTTGGAAGATCTTGCCATGAAATACATGGAATCCGAAACTTATAAGTTCATTGCCAAGAAACTAAATGAGAAAAAAGCGGAACGCGAACTTTATATTAAAGAATTTATTGAGCCTTTCAAGAATATTTTGATTGAGCAGGGCTTGAAAGCTGAAGTTTATGGAAGGCCGAAATCAATCCATTCCATTTGGAATAAGATGCGAAAAAAAGGTATTCCCTTCGAAGAGGTTTATGATCTTTTTGCAATCCGTATTATTTTAGACAGCTCTCTGGAAAATGAAAAAGCCGATTGCTGGAAGGCTTATTCGATCGTAACAGACTTATACCGTCCAAATCCGGACCGCTTGCGAGACTGGATTTCATCTCCAAAAGCTAATGGTTATGAATCCTTACACACTACCGTAATGGGTTCAAAAGGACAATGGGTAGAAGTACAGATACGAACCAAACGCATGAATGAAATTGCCGAGAAGGGGTTTGCCGCACATTGGAAATACAAGGAATCGGCAGCAGACACTGCTTTGGACCAGTGGATACATAAGGTAAGGGAATTGTTAAGTAATCCGGAATCGAATGCATTGGATTTCCTTGATGAGTTTAAAATGAATCTATTTTCCGACGAAATCTTCATTTTTACTCCAAAAGGCGCTCTTATTCAACTCCCAGTACATGCTACCGCATTAGACTTTGCCTTTGAGATTCATTCCGATCTGGGAGCGAAATGTATTGGCGCTAAGGTTAACCATAAACTGGTGCCTTTATCTTATAAACTTCAAAATGGTGATCAGGTAGAAATATTAGCATCGAATAAACAAACGCCTAAAGAAGATTGGCTTAGCTTTGTAGTAACAGCAAAGGCTAAAGCAAGAATAAAATCAGCCTTAAAAGAAGAAAAACGGCGTGCTGCTGAAGAGGGAAAAGAGATTCTGGAAAGAAAACTCAAATCGCTTAAAATAACCTATAATACGGATAATATTAACAAACTTACTTTATATTTCAAATATCCTGCCCCTATTGACCTTTTCTACAACATAGCAAAAGGCAACATTGATTTAGGAAGTTTAAAAGAATTCCAATCCGCGGAAAAAACAGTCGAAACCCGTACTCCCGAACGCATTGAAGCGGCCCAAATAGAGGGGATTATTAATAAGGTTAAAGCAGGCAAAGAAAACAATACACTGCTTATTGGAGAAGACATGCAAAAGCTGGATTACAAACTGTCTAACTGCTGCAACCCGATTCCCGGCGATGATGTTTTTGGCTTTATTACTGTGAGTGATGGAATTAAAATTCATCGCACAACGTGCCCGAATGCTGCTAAATTAATGTCTAATTTTGGTTATAGAGTTGTTAAAGCAAAGTGGACCTCGCAAAAAGAATTAGCATTTTTAACCGGTTTGCGTATTCGCGGAATTGATGACGTGGGTTTAATTAATCAGCTTACAACGGTAATCTCTCACGACTTTAAGGTTAACATACGCTCTATCACGATAGACAGCAATGAGGGTATTTTTGAAGGTGCTATTATGGTATATGTTAACGACACACAGCACCTGGAAAATTTAATAAAAAAGCTAAAACAAGTTAAGGGAGTTACCTCGGTTACCCGGTACGATTCTGAATCAAAAAACTTGGAAATAGCTTCATAAAGAACACTTTATTTTCTATTATTTTTGAATAACTTTGAGCCGATAGTTACCACATGATATGCCTGCACAAGAAACCATAAACATGGTTAAAAAGATTTTCGAAGCTTATCTCGAAAATAAGAATCTACGCAAAACACCCGAACGCTTTGCCATACTGGAAGAGATTTATTCACGCACCGATCACTTTGATGTAGAATCTCTTTATATCCATATGAAAAATAAAAAATATCGCGTAAGCAGGGCTACCGTATACAATACGCTGGAGCTTTTGGTATCATGCGATTTGGTTACCAAACATCAATTTGGTAAAAATATGGCACAGTTCGAAAAATCTTATGGATATAAGCAACACGACCATATTATTTGCATAGACTGTGGCAAGGTAGTGGAGTTTTGCGACCCACGAGTTGGCCAAATTCAAAGCATGATGGGCGATCTGTTAAAATTTGAGATCAAACATCACTCGCTCAATCTTTACGGCAACTGCACCAAGCTAAAAGCAGGTTATTGCGAATCCTACTCTAAAAATTAACGTTTTATACCCCTAATTTAATAATGGCAGTTGATGTATTGTTAGGCCTCCAGTGGGGCGATGAAGGAAAAGGAAAAATTGTAGATGTTCTAAGCCCTGAGTATGATTTAATCGCCCGGTTTCAGGGCGGCCCAAATGCAGGGCATACGTTAGAGTTCGATAATCAGAAATACGTATTAAACACCATCCCTTCCGGCATTTTCAATAAGAAAACGATGAATCTGATCGGTAATGGTGTGGTTATTGATCCCATCATTTTAAAACGCGAATTAGATACATTAAAATCCAATGGATTTGACCCTATTGCTTTAAAAAAACTGGTAATCGCTCGAAAAGCGCACCTGATTTTACCTACGCACCAGCTGCTGGATGCCGCTTCGGAAAGTAAAATGGGCGATGGCAAAATCGGATCAACCTTAAAAGGAATTGGACCAACCTATATGGATAAGACCGGGCGAAACGGCTTGCGTGTAGGCGATATTTTCCTACCGGATTTTAAAGAGAAATATACCCGCCTGGTTAATAAGCACAAATTTATTCTTTCGCATTATGGAGAAATTCCTGACTTTTCTGAAAAAGAAAAAACATTCTTCGAGGCGATCGAGTTTCTTCGCACCATACCACAGGTCGATAGCGAGCATTTTGTCAATAATTATTTAAAAGAAGGGAAATCGGTATTGGCAGAAGGTGCACAGGGCACGTTATTAGACGTAGACTTTGGGTCCTACCCGTTTGTAACTTCATCCAATACGACCACTGCCGGAGCTTGTACCGGACTGGGAGTAGCTCCCAAAAACATCGGAAACGTGATTGGCATATTTAAAGCCTACGCTACTCGTGTAGGCGGCGGGCCATTTCCAACTGAATTACATGATGAAACTGGCGAAAACCTGCGTAAAATAGGTCACGAATTTGGTGCAACAACAGGCAGGCCCAGACGTTGTGGCTGGATTGATATCCCTGCTTTAAAATATGCTATTATGTTGAATGGTGTAACCGAATTGGTCATGACTAAAGCAGATGTTTTAAGCGGGTTTAAGAAAATCAATGTTTGCACGCATTATCAATACAACGGGGAAATCATCGACTATATGCCCTACGATATCTGCTCTGTTCCGGCAAAACCTGTTTTAAAAGAATTAGACGGTTGGAACGAAGACCTTACCAAAATCACTTCAACAGATCAGATTCCGGCTAAATTGAAAGCCTACATGGCCTATTTAGAATCCGAATTAGACGTTCCGATAAAATATTTATCTGTAGGGCCAGACCGCAAACAAACACTGCAATTAGACAATTTGTCAATTTGACAAGTAGAGGGCTAATCCTACTTTTTACATATCTGCACGTTTACTCATCTCCACATTTTTAAACCGTGAAGCAGAAAATTACAGCTATTCATTCCTTTAAGAAAAAAGCCTTGCAGTGGGCTTCTTCACATGCTGTTGCCTGTTATTTCGATTCCAACCAATATTCCGATCCGTATTCTTCTTTTGATATGTTAATAGCCGCTGGGAGTAAAGCAGAGATCATTGCTTCTGCAGGAAATGCCTTTAACGAGTTACAAATTTTTCTGGATAAGCACCAAAGTTGGGCTTTGGGATTTTTTACATATGATCTGAAAAACGAGTTGGAAGATTTGTCTTCTTCTAACTTCGATGGATTGCAATTTCCCGATCTTTTCTTTTTCATTCCCCAACACCTGATTTTACTAAAAGGAGAAGAAATAAAAATTAGTTCAGATACACCAGAACGTATTTATAATGAGATACTTGAAACAGATGTTGTAAATCTACCTGTAGGCTTTAACGGAACTATTGAACAACGAATAAGTCACGATAGTTATATCGAAACGATAGAAAAAATTAAACAGCACACTCATCAGGGAGATATTTATGAGCTGAATTTTTGCCAAGAGTTTTTTGCAGAAGAAACCGATATTAATCCAGTAGCTGCTTTTGAAAAACTAAATAACATTTCTCCTACTCCGTTTGCTAATTTTTTCAAATGCTACAATCGATATATTATTTCGGCAACACCAGAACGCTTCTTGAGTAAACGCGGCGATAAATTGATTTCGCAACCCATTAAGGGAACTGCTAAAAGAAGTGCGGATGCAGAAGTGGATAATCAAGCTAAAATGAATCTCCGAAGTAATGTAAAAGAACAAGCTGAAAATGTGATGATTGTTGACCTGGTTCGAAACGACTTAACCAAATCGGCCAAACCGGGAACCGTTCGGGTGGAAGAGCTCTTCGGGATATACAGCTTTGAACAGGTTCATCAAATGATTTCGACCGTAGTTTGCGAAGCCAATCCTGATTTAAAACTGACAGACTTAATAAAAAATACCTTCCCTATGGGCTCCATGACCGGGGCGCCAAAAATCAGCGCCATGCAGCTCATCGAAACATACGAACACACCAAAAGGGGTGTTTTCTCCGGCGCTGTTGGCTATTTTTCTCCTGCCGGAGATTTTGATTTTAACGTAATTATCCGGACCTTACTTTATAATGCGGATACCCAATATTTATCTTTTCAGGCCGGAAGCGCCATTACCGCCGAATCTGACGCGGAAAAAGAGTATGAAGAATGCCTGCTAAAAGCAGCAGCCATCCGAAATGTGTTGAAATAAACAATGGGAAAACCTCTCTTTTTCTTATCACTTGTAAAAATACTATTGCGCGTATCCTTCTAAAATGGGTAGATTTATGCATTGCGGCAATTATTACATTACCCGTTATTATAAAACGATACACCACAACAGACAATGGGACTATTTGACAAAATATTTGGAACAAAAGACAAGATTAAAGTTCAATTTATTGACAATTCTAACGGTCAGATAATTGGTGTTTCTGAAATGAAAGCAGACCAACTGCCAGAAACATTTTCAGTTCCGACAACAATGCATATTCAAGACAACGACTGGAATGTAGAAGAAGCAATACCGGAAAACTCAATTGATTTTGTCAAGACAAAAGGCCTTGTTTTGAAAATGCGGAAGATTGAAAAAATGAATATTAATGATATATGGTATAGCCTATCGACAATTTCTAACGAATTCCCACAGACAGTTTCAATGACAAAACAAACTGAATTTGATATTCACATTCACGAAGACGATTATCGACAGAAGGAGTTTTTAAATATTAACGCTCAAGCACATATTGAAGAAGAATTTATTGGAATCAAAAACATTTGGGAAAATCACAGTAAGAAAAATGAAGAATATACTTTATTTAAAAACTGCCACGTAAGAAATGTTATTGGGATACCAAATTTGACTATAAATTTCAACGAACTGAAAACATTATTAAAATCTGATTCGGTTGGACAAGTAATTATAAATGGGAAAACACTTAAAAATGGTTTTGCAATAAAGACAGATAGCGCAACTTATTTTGGGACATTGGATAATGACACGGTAACTGAACTTTGCATTTCTCAATGGAATGAAAACGAAACAACAGAAATTAAAGGAATAGATAAAGCTTTCAATTTGCTTTTTGTAAATTGGAATCATTGCGAAATAGTAAAAAATGATTAGCGAAAAACAACTAACTCATTTAAGCAAGTTTTTAAGTTTGGTATTGCGACACCGACCCTGAGACTATTAGCATTGAATTAGACCAAAATGGCTGAACAGACGCTGATTTACTCATCGAGAAATCAAAAAACTACGGTGTAAAGTTTGACATTGAAACTTTAAAACATAATATTGAAACAAACGATGCATTTGATAGAATTAGGCTTTGCTGGTGCAAGTGTCTTCGCTTGTTTCAAAATAAATACTAGAAGTTCGAACCAACAAATAGCTCAGAAATCAACACACTGTCTTTTACTTTTTATAATACGTTCTGGCTTCTGGTAACCGTTTTTGAATCTGGCGAATACGGGTTTCATCACTAGGGTGTGTGCTTAAAAACTCGGGAGGGGCCTCACTACCTTGTTTTGCATTTGACATTCGTTCCCAAAAATCAACCGCTCGGTCCGGATTGTACCCAGCCATTGCCATAAAAATAAGCCCTAACCTATCCGCTTCGCTTTCTTGCTTTCTGGAATATCTTAATAAAACTAATTGGCCACCTACACCGTATAGCTGACCTATTAACTGCGAACCTTTTGTTGTTGCGTCCAATACTCCTCCACCAAGCTGGGCAGCAACATACTGAGAGGCTCGCTCTGAAGCATGATGGGCTATGGCGTGGGCAATTTCATGCCCCATAACCGTAGCCAGCCCTGCATCATCTTTCGTAATGGGTAAAATTCCGGTATAAACAGCAACTTTTCCGCCCGGCATACACCAGGCATTTATCTCTTTACTTTCAATCAAATTAAACTCCCAATTATAATTATACTGATCACCGTAACCATTTTGGGTCATATAAGTATTAATCGCACTGGCTATCCGGCTGCCAATTGTTTTTACCCGCTGGGCATCGTCAGAACCACGTACCACTTCGGTTTTAGGATCATTTAGAAACTCAGTATAGGCTTGTCCTGCCTCCTGCTGAATCTGATTTTCATTTATAAGGCTTAACTGCTTTCTTCCAGTCAAAGGAACCTTTGAACAGGCTACAAAAAGAAATACAAACAACAAGCATAAGCCTGATGATCTTTTTAGTCGTCTCATAATATCTGGTTTAATTGTTTAAACAGCAATAGGTTAAAGCTGTTTGCTTCTATACCGATTTACTTTCGATTTCGATTCTTTTGGCTTTCTTAAACAGATGCACTTTTGATTCCTTTCCTTTCAACAACCGCTCTATGTTTTTCTGATGGGTAATTAATATCAATACACAAATACACATGCCATATAAGATGACAGCACGGATACTGGTAT
>JANWIB010000097.1 GCA_025450155.1 Sphingobacteriaceae bacterium | reverse complement strand
CCATTGGTAGCATATAGGTAAGAATATTTTGGATGAGAGCTGGCTGTACCTTCGTATGGTTTACCCGTACTTGCATTTACTGGAATTTGTGTAATATTAAAAAGCTCTGATTCTAACTTATTAATCTCAGAACCACCAACAGTGGTATATTTTCTGGGATTAAAAACACTATAGGTAGGTAATTGATTATTCCACAAATACACTTCCTTAGCATATAAAAAGATTGAATCCAGGGTTAATTCGGTTCGGGTACCCGTTGTAGGAACAGTATCAGGCTTAGGTTTTGAATCTTTTTTACAAGACTGGAATGATGCGCTAACAAAAAGTGCGATCAGAAAATACGATGTTAAAAATTTATTCTTCATAAATGCGAATTAATACGTGAAGGATTAGTGATATTCAATCGAATAACTAGTTTAGTTTCAAATAATAATAGAACATAAAATGCAAAAATAGCAATTTGTTTAGACATAATGTTAACTATAATTTATTCTATCATCCTGGAAGTAAAACGATATTATTTTCCTTTAAAACTTTTATCTCAGTAAAACTAAAAGAAAGAGTTAAATGGTTTTATTGTTGAAAATTAATTAGTTAAAGTTCATCCAGAAAAAATAGCTGCTTGGTCTTGCGGCATATACATTATAACTCTATATTTGCACCACTTTATCGGAAATGGTATACGTTGTACCGAGAAAAGTTGATCTCGTAGCTCAGCTGGTAGAGCATAACACTTTTAATGTTGGGGTCCTGGGTTCGAGTCCCAGCGGGATCACAGAAAACTTTCCCAACAAAAGGTAAAAAGGCGATAAGAGTTTCTTATCGCCTTTTTACCTTTTTAACCCTTGGTGGAATATGAGATTTTACATGCTATTGTGTACAAAATATTCATCTAAAGATTTCTTTCCACTTCCTGAGAGCAGCAGAGAGACACACATGCTTAAGATGAGTAAATGGTATTCATAACCTTCCCCTTTTATATTTCCAATCCAATTCATAAAAAAGCCTTTATCTATATGATCGGCAAAAATAATTCCAACAAAGAGGATAAAAACGATGATCGAAACGATTCTACTTTTATACCCCAGAATGAGAAAAAATGGCGTAATAATTTCTATAAAAGGAACCATGTATGCAATAACTGACGGCAGGTGTTTGACTTCTATAAGCCACCCCGTAAATCCAGAGAAACCAAAACCGCCAAACCAGCCCAGTAAGTGTTGTGCACCATGGGGCAAAATTATCAATCCTAAAGTAATTCTAATAACTGTTGCTGCGTATCCGTTGGCAGCTGTCAAATTTAGATTTTTCATACGTTCTTGTTTTTTAGCGTTTGTTTATATTTTAATTGAATTGTTACTTGTAAAATTCTATGTGCAAACAACTGTATGGTAACCAAATCTCCACTATGGATTGGGCTTACCTCTTTGATACTATTGTCTGATTGTGTCATCAAGCCTATGTAAGCAGAGATGCGATTTTGGCCATCTGTTTGTTCATCGTTGATGAATCTGGGCATAATTCCTAAATTGATCCAATGCATACTGTGTTGTGCAGCAAAAAGAGATATGCTGATAAGCGTGTTTAATTTATCTCCGCTTAGTGTAGAAGAATTTGTAAACCCTGCGGCCAATTTGTCCTTCCAAAGCTGTTTATACCAGAAAGAACCGGTTTGTTCCATAAATTTTTTAAATGCGGCACTAACTCCTCCGAAATGAGTTGGAGAGCCGAAAATGATCGTGTCTGACTGGTGAAGCTGATCTAATGCAGATTCTGCATCACATACAGGGATCAGGTGTACTTCAGCCTGATCTGATTGTAATTCTTCATACAATCTTTTAGCGACCTGCTCTGTATGACCATAATCGCTATGAAAAACAATTGAAATGATAACCTTTTGCATTGATTAAATAAATCAATGCAAAGTTGAGGCATTCTATACAGGTAAAAAATGATGCAGGATAAGTTATTTTGTTGATCTATGTTAAGAGGATAATTGTTTTCGAATACGGCTAAGACTCTCCGGGGTAATATCCAAGTAAGAAGCTATTTGATGCTGCGGAAGCCTTTGTTCAAGATTAGGATATTTTTGAACAAACATCAAATAGCGTTGTGTTGCATCCATGCTCATCCGTTGAATTATCCGATCTTGTTGTGCAACAAATGCATTTTGTAAGAGGATCCGGAATAACACGTTGAACTTAGGCACCTCAATATATAATTGTTCCAAAGCTGATTTCTCAATTTGCAATACTTCTGTATCTTCCAGTGCATCTATGTTTAGGCTGGCTTCTTTCCCCGTCAGGAAACTGGAAAGATCAGAAGTCCACCAATTTTCACTGGAGAACTGTGATACATGTTCAAGACCTGTATCATCTACATAATAGGATCGCAAACATCCTTTCAATACAAAATTTTCGTACCGGCATACGTCTCCTGCCTGAACCAGGTATTGACGTTTAAGAAGTTTGCGGTGTTTTAAAATGGAGATAAAATACGTCTCTTCTTTTGGTGTAAGTGCTATATAATTGTTTACATATTGAAGAATACTGCTATACATGATGTGTCAAGTCAAATTATCATAATGAACAGGAAAATCTGTTACGAAAAAATCCACCACTTCAGGTAGATGCAATACATCTGAAATTTCTTCCTTTCCAATACGATAATGCTAAAATAAACATATTTAACTATTGGATATCTGTGGATCTATCTATATTAAATTGGCAACACTTTAGATAAATAAAAAGCCCACCTTTTTAGGGTGAGCTTTTCTGTTATAAATGTATTGCTATTCTTTTATGAATTGCTTTTTAATTGTTACCTGTTTTGCAGTTACTACTAACGAATATTGACCTGTTTTTAACGTACTTACATCTACAACTATTTTACCCTCCCGGACTTCCAACACTGTTGGAATCATTACTTTATAATCAGGTACATTAAGTGCATAGACCTGAACCTTCACCTTTTCCCCATTTACAAATTGAGGTGCCTGTAAAGTAAGCTGACTATTCGTCGGGTTAGGATAAAGTAATAAGTCAGATGTATTTGTTGATGTCAATAAATCGCAATCTCTGTCGGGCCCGTCTGCTACAACAAAGTAATCACTTACTATTTTTTGTCCATTCAATAGTGGATTATTGCTGTTACGGGTCACTCTAATTTGAGTCCCCTCAAAATAATACTCACATGGTTCACTTGGAGAGATGTAAGAAAAACTGGTCCCTACAAAATTCGTTTTAACAGGTAGCCATATTGGATTATGGGTAACAGGATCTATATCACCCTTATAAAGATCTACATTATAGGTTGTACCTGTAACATATCCTTGATCTTGCCAACCTATTGCAACCGGAAGCCTTTCTCCCCACATATCTCCACCAACAGGCGAAGTAATAACAAATAATGGTTTTATACTAAAATAATTATCACTCTCATCCATTAAGCCCCGATAATAATCCATTATCTGGATTTTACAATTTGCTGTAGTAAAATCAGGTGTCCAGCTTAGTTCCCCTAATCCTACAGATACATTATAAGCAATAGGACTCCAACCGGAGCCATCAAGCGTATACCCTATATTTACAGATCCTGTATAATTTGCATTCCATTTAACGGTGTATGATTGGCCTTTTATCAGTTCCTCTCCTCCATTAGGCGTTATAACAGTGCACTGTTGAGGTACAATAGAGAAGATATTATCACTTTCATCCATTAAACCCCGATAATAATCCATTATCTGGATTTTACATTTTGTCGTAGTGAAATTAGGTGTCCAACTTAGTTGTCCTGATTCTACAGGTACATTATAAGCAATAGGACTCCAACTGGAGCCATCAAGCGTATACCCTATATTTACAGGTCCTGTATAATTTGCATTCCATCTGACTGTATATGGCTCGCCTATTACAAGTTTTTCTCCTCCATTAGGCGCTACAACGGTGCATTGCTTAGGTACGATAGAGAAGTTATTGTCACTGATATCACTAAGGTCCATAAATTCGTCTGTAATTTTAATTGCACCTTGATTACCCAGTGTCTGTATATTACTTGGAATTTGCCAGACATATTCACGCAAGTTTCCGTTAAGTCCTGAGGCAATTTGAGACCACGTTATTCCTTTATTTAAAGAATAATAGATAGCAAAGGTTGCTCTATCATAATGGCTGTTCCATTTAATAGTGTAAGGTGCGCCTGATACTAATTTTTCACCTCCGTTGGGATTTGTTAAAACAGGGGCTTTAAACTCTACTATTGAAAAAGTATTATCACTCTCATCTAATAATTTATTATTGGAAGAATCGAATATATTAATTTTAACATCGGATAGAGACTCATTGGGTACCTGCCATTCTAGGAAACCTTGTTGCGTAGGAACATGGGATGCAATAGGAATAAGTACTCTACCTTTTTGATAAGAAATATTTATATATCCCTGATAATTGGAGTTCCATTTTACAGGATAAGATCTTCCTCCAACTAATATTTCTCCTCCATTAGGACTAAGAACAGTAGTTTTTTTATCGACTATAGAGAATTCTTTTGTAGTAGCCCATTTGGATGTAGATTGTTCTACAATGTATATCTTATAGTTGTCTTGAGCTTCTATATCAGATGGCACCGTCCACTCCACTTGGCGCACATCGCTGGCTACATTCCATGCTAAAGGTATCACAGGATGAGCTATATCGGTATATAAAAAAATATCAGATAATCCAGGTGTTCCATCATACTGCCATTTAATAGTATGAGTAGTACCTTTTACAAACACTTCGCCCCCAACAGGATCTAATATTTTCACATAAGTTTTGATAAAGAAACTTTCATCACTGGCATCCGTCACACCGGTAGAACGATCGGTTACGAAAATTTTATAGGTGCTGGCCTCGGTGCTACCAGATACATCTGAAACTACCCATGTATAGCCGTTATTTCCAGTGACAGAACCAAGAGGAATTGGTTCTTCGCCATCCATAGCTAAACTGATATCGAATGTATGTTGTATGCTAGTTGTAGTCCAGTAAATAGATTTGACACTATTCTTGTATAGGATCTCTCCTCCGTTGGGAGTAAATACTTTAAGAGGGTATTCAGCAAGAATGGTGAACCCATTATCACTTTCATCCATATTACCTGTTCCGCGATCATTGATTCTGATCTTACAATTTTCTCCTCCTAAATCTATAGGTATCTGCCAAGTAAAACTGCGTGCATCACCACTTACCGCATCAGAAATTATATACCAATAGCCATCTCCTTTGGTATAGCTTATTACAAATGGACCCGGAGTGGTTTCACTAGTCCAGGTAATGTTATGGGTTGTGTTTTCCGACCATATCTCGCCCCCATTAGGAGAGGTGAGCGTAATGCCAGTACTGAATTGTTGTCCAAGAGCCGAAGTTGTGGCAATAATGGATAACAATACGAATAAGTAAATTTTTTTCATCATACAGTAATTTTGAGATTGAGCGTTAAATTAATTGAGACGACAAGATTAATAAATTAATCCTATTTTATAATAATACTTAATATTTTCTCTCTTAAAGTAGTTTCGTAATTCTTGCATTACCCTAACAAAAACCTACGTAATTCGGATTAACGTATCTTTGCAAAACATGAATTCCAGACTTAGCGGATATAGTAACCTGATAAAAACCGAGGCTAAAAAGCTCGGATTTATCTTTTGCGGGATTGTTAAAGCTGAGTTTTTGGAAGAAGAGGCGCCCCGTCTGGAAAACTGGCTAAAGCAGGATTTTCATGGTGAAATGCGTTATATGGAAAACTACTTCGATAAACGATTAGACCCCAGAAAACTTGTTGATGGCGCTAAATCGGTTATATCGGTAGGATTAAATTATTATTCTGATTTACAGCAAACAGACCCTGAAGCTCCAAAAATTTCCAAATATGCTTATGGAACTGATTATCATACCGTAATTAAAGAGAAACTTAAACAGCTGCTCGAAGTCATTCGAACTCAAATTGGTGAAGTAAACGGGAGGGCTTTTGTAGATTCGGCTCCAGTATTAGATAAAGTATGGGCCAAAAAAGCAGGATTGGGTTGGATTGGTAAAAACACCAACCTGATTAATAGGAATATGGGGTCTTTCTTTTTCCTGGCTGAATTAATTGTTGATTTGGAACTCGAATATGATGTTGCACCGACTAAAGATTATTGCGGAACCTGCACACGTTGCCTGGACGCCTGCCCTACCGAGGCTATTGTGGGGCCTTATGTAGTGGATGGCAGTAAATGCATTTCTTACTTAACGATCGAATTAAAAAATGATATCCCTACTGATTTTAAAGGAAAAATGGACAATTGGATGTTTGGTTGCGATGTGTGCCAGGATGTTTGTCCCTGGAACAAATTTTCTGTTTTGCATCAGGAGCCTGCATTTGAGCCAGACCAGGAATTGTTAGGCATGACCCAGCAGGATTGGGAAGAAATTACTGAGGATGTGTTTCAAACACTGTTTAAGAAATCGGCTGTGAAACGAACTCGATTTGCCAGATTGAAACGTAATATTTCGTTTTTAAAATAGTAGTTATATTAATTTACGTTATTTTTAAAAACTTCGATATTCAATTGATGGCTAAGCGCTTCTCATCTTTCATCTTACTTCTTTTCGTACTCTCATTTAAGGGTTTTAGCCAGGATTCTTTTCCTGTTGACTCTATAAGGCTGATTGGAGAAGTACAAATAAAACCTAAAACAGAGATTAAAGGCACCGTATTTGGTGGAATTTCTGGAATTGATCGGGGCGATAATGGCGAGTATTATCTTATTTCTGATGACAAGTCTTCTTTTAGCCCGGCCCGTTTCTACAAAGCCGAGTTTTTTTACGATCAAAATAAATTTGATTCTGTGAGCATAAAAAGTGTCAGGTTTTTAAAGGATAAGGATGCTCAGGTTTTTGAAAAATATACAGTGGATCCGGAATCGATACGCTATTACAAAGGGAATTTATATTGGACCAGTGAAGGCGATAGAAGAAGGGGGATACAACCTCTTATCCGAATTGCTGATACATCGGGAAATTATATTGGTAATATTCCTTTAAACCCTGCCTTTCAATATTACCCAAAAGAATATGGATTGAGAGAAAATTTAGCTTTTGAAGGGAGTTCTTTTTTAGAAAATACGGATACCTATTGGGTAGCTAATGAGGCTCCACTCTATCAGGATGGGCGCGTACCACAATTATATGAAACCCAATCGCCGATACGATTTTCTTTTATAGATACTTATTCCGGAAGAATTAAAAAGCAATATGCTTACCTGCTGGATAAAGTGAAGCAGGCTTCTACTAAACCTAACGGAGAACAAATGAATTCGAGCCCTGAAATTTTAGCTGTCTCATCTCACCAACTATTGGTATTGGAAAGAGGGTACAGTGAGAGCGTAGGTACTACGGTTAAATTATATAAAGCCGATTTAAATGGAGCTACCGATATCAAACGGAAAAAATCTCTTGTTCATACAGCTTATAATCCCGCGTCCAAGCAATTACTGCTCAATTTCTCTAAAATAGGGCTTCCTTATATTGATAATATTGAAGGGATGACATTTGGACACCGACTTCCTAATGGGAATCCATCACTAATTTTTGTTGCGGATGATAATTTTTCGGAAAGAGAAGTAACACAGTTTATTGTTTTTGAAGTGGTGTTGAAGAAATGACAAAGCCCTAGTTCTGCCTTTCATCCGGGGTTAATGCCGGCCTTCAACAACAAACCTTCTCTCTTTTTTAACAAATTTTTTTTTTTTTAACCAGGGTTATCTACTTTTTCAACAAGCATTCCCTTAAGCAGCCCCCCTACTAGCTTTGCGGAAATTAACCTAAATCCTTAAAACTTATTTTTAAACAGTATGAAAAAATCATTTCGCCTGTTCTTGCTATTGCTGACCGTGACACTATGGTTAAGCGCCTGCAAAAAAGAATCCGTAAAACCCAATAGCGCCAAACTTAAAGCACCCACCGTTGCGCCCAATCCACCTGATTATGGAGGAAATCCAGATATTGTAGCGCCCAACCCGCCGAATACCGACACTTCTGCGTTCCTCTCATGCAGCACCTGCCTGCCCTAATTTCAATAAAAAAATAAAACTTTTGGAGGCATAGGCAACAGCGCTTATGCCCTTTTTATTTTCTCCAACTCGTCATTCGGAATTTATTTCAGGATCCCCAACCAACAAAGAGATGCCGAAACAAGTTCGGCATGACGACACTTGTAATAGTGGAAAGATTTTTAACCAAACCTGGGTTTATAATTCATTCAAATACCTTAAATTTAACTCACTTGTTTTGCAGTCTAAGCTAAACATTAAACCTTTCTTAATCATGAAAAAATTTTACGCTCAATTAATGTTGCTCCTATGCTTCTGCATGAAACCTTACGGGCAACCCGCCAACAATTTAAAACGTATGGACAGCCTGGAGAAACGGATGGTGCAAGTACAAGACACCGCTAAAGTGCATATACTGAACGAACTAAGTCAGTATTATCTGGAATTTAATACTGAAAAAGCGTTGCGTACGGCTCAAACCGCTTTCGATTTAGCGCAGCGGCTTGCCTACCCAAAAGGCATGCTTTACAGCCTCACGAAAATGGGAGACGCTTATCGGATGCTTGAAAAAACAGATGAGGCTCTAAGCTGTTATATACGGGCTTTAAACCTGTCTGTTAAAACAGAAAATCCAACGGAACAGGCGCAGGCGCTTAAAAATATAGGATTCGCCTATTTTATAGCGTCCGACTATGCCCGGGCCTTAAACTATTCCAAAAAAGCGCTTCGCCTGGCCTCCGGGCTGCACAACAAATCGTTAATGGCGGCAGCTATGAATACCATGGGGCTGGTTTATTACGAACAATCCATTTACCCGAAGGCATTGGGTTATTTCCTGAACATAGCCCGCCTGGCCGAACAAACCGGGGATAAAAACCTGTTGCTGCGTAGTAAAATGGGTATCGGGTATATCTATAACCAGGTAGAGGAGTACGACAAGGCTCTACCCTATTTCCTGGAGGCTTTCCGGCTTAAAAAACAGCTTTCCCCTTCGCCTTCCATCGGCATTCTGTACAACCTGGGTAGCGTGTATTATGGAAAAGGCGATTATAAAAAAGCCCTGAGCTTTTACCAAACGGCCTACCAAAACAGCCTGAAGTTAAAATCACCGATTAGCATTTCCAGTACTTGCATAGGTGTTGGCGCCACCTGGTTTCAGTTAAAAAATTACCCCAAAGCGCTGGAATTTTATAGCCGGGCCTTACAAAATACTTCCTCCCCCAAGCTGAAAAGTATGGCCCAGGTTGGTATGAGTGATAGCTACCGGGAATTGGGGAACTATAAAAAAGCCCTGGGATACGCACAAAAAACATTGCAAACCGCTGTGCCCATCAGGGCGCAAAGACAGATTCAGAAAGCTTACTTCGTTTTATCCAAAACTTACGAAGCAAAAGGCAATACAAATAAAGCCTATCAGTATCATTTAAAATACACCGGCTTAAAAGATTCATTATTTAGTAATCAAACCAAGTACCGCATCGCCATTCTGCAAAATAATTTCGAGCTAGAGAAGAAACAGGCGGCGATTAAGTCGCTGACTAAAATCAAAGCGCTTCAGGAGGAAACAATAAACTGGAAAAATTGGATAATATATGGACTTATTGGAGTTGGTGTAATTGTTCTCAGGCTGCTCATATATGCATGGATACAAAACCGTAGGAAAAAGAAAGCCTTGGCAGCGCTTGAGGAGCGTAACCTTGAAATTAGCCGCATCAATGATGAACTTAAAGAAACCCAGGCCAAGTTGCAATTGGCACTTTCCTCAGGGTTAGTTGGCACGTGGAGCTACAACATAGAAACCCAAAAAATTATCTTAGACGAAAACGCGGCACGCATGTTTGGTATTAAGGTAAACGCTGAGGGACTGTCGTCAGATGATTTTACAAAAAGAATTTTTAAAGAAGATCGGAAAAGAGAAGAAGATTTAAGAAATAACGTGATCTTATATAAGGGCAAATACGAATTGGAGTACAGAGTGAAAAACAGGCAGGGAAAAATCACCTGGATATTTGCCCGTGGAAAAATAGAACATACTCCGGATGGGAAACTAAAATATTTCTCTGGTGTAATGGTAGATATAACCGAGAAAAAAGAACTTGAACGGCATAAAGATGAATTTTTAAGTATTGCAAGCCATGAGCTTAGAACTCCCCTGTCCAGCGTTAAAGGGTATTTGCAATTAGCACAACATACGATGAAACAAGATGATACAGCTTATAATTTTGTAGTGAAAAGTGTTAAACAGGTACTGAGACTCGAAAGGCTCACATCCGATTTAACGGATGCTACCCGAATTACCAAAGGAGACTTGCACTATGTGATAACAGAATTTGATTTTGGCACGGTGCTAAAAGAGGTAGTAGAAAACATTCAGCTTACAGCTGCCAATCACCGAATTATTATTAAAGAAACCGTTTCAATAAAGTACATTGCAGACCGGCATCGGATTGAACAAGTAATAAGTAATTTTTTGAATAACGCGATTAAATATTCGCCAAATGCCAACACCGTGTTGGTCATGTTAACTATAGAGAAAAATGAGATTGTAGTTTCCATACAAGATTTTGGAATTGGCATTGAAAAACAACACCTGTACCGCCTTCATGAACGATTCTATAGGATAAGTAGTAGTCTAAAAAAATTTGAAGGTTTAGGCCTTGGACTTCATATATCTTCTGAAATACTAAAACACCATAAAGGCCGCTTTTGGGTAACAAGTGAAGCAGGAAAAGGCTCCATATTTTATTTCACATTACCCTTAATAAACCCAAGATACAATGAGGCAGATCTGACCACTCAAAATACAGCGGGTAATATTAATGCCTAAGCAAACTATTTTCAGTAGATAACCCATATTAATTAAAAAAGATAGAACGATTTGTATTTTTGCTGAAATAAACAAAAAACCCATGCCGCAACGTATTAAAATAAAAGATCTACTGAACGTAACAGAATTTGGCCAGCAAGTAACAGTAAAAGGTTGGGTTAGAACATTCCGCAATAATCAATTTATTGCCATTAATGATGGTTCTACCATAAATAACATACAAGCAGTTGTTGATTTTAACCATTCCGATGAAGTATTACTCAAACGGCTAACAACCGGCGCCGCCATTTCTATTACCGGCGAATTAATAGAATCGCTAGGTAAAGGGCAACGTGTAGAGGTGAAAGTAAATCAACTGGAAATACTTGGCGACAGTGATGCCGAAAAATATCCGTTACAACCCAAAAAACATAGTCTGGAATTTCTTCGGGAAATTGCGCACTTGCGTTTCCGCACCAATACGTTTAATGCTGTTTTTAGAATTCGGCATGCCTTGGCCTTTGCTGTACACCAGTTTTTTAATGACCGGGGATTTATTTATATGCACACTCCCATTATTACCGGATCGGATGCAGAGGGCGCTGGTGAAATGTTTCAGGTGACTACGCTAGATTTTGACAATACTCCCAGAAACGAAGACCACTCAGTAAACTATAAAGAATATTTTTTTGGAAAACCTACCAATCTTACTGTTTCGGGACAACTAGAAGGAGAACTCGCAGCTATGGCAGTGGGGGATATATAAACT
>JANWIB010000096.1 GCA_025450155.1 Sphingobacteriaceae bacterium | reverse complement strand
GCGTACTACCCGCTAAAGGATTAACAAAATTGTATCGCAAATTACCCGAAGAATAGGCTTTAAAATCGTTAAGTAAATCCTTGGTTGAGTTTCGTAAACGTTTAAATCCGGCAGGAAAATCGCCTTCCAGATACACAGTTATTTGAATATCACCTTTTAAACCGAACAATAAGCTCTTTGTGATTGGCGATATGGTAAATCTTTTTTCTTTGGTAAAATCTATCCTGGTAAAGAAAAAGGATGAAATTAGATTAAGAGCAAAGACTAAAGCGATAAATGTCGCCAAATAAAAAATATCTTTTTTACGGCGATTTACCATTTTCTTCCTCCTAAAACGGTTTTCGTTGACACGAGGAACAACGTTATAAAGCTTAGAAAATAAATAAGGTCTCTTGTATCTAGAACTCCACGACTGATAGATTGGTAATGCTCATTTATACCCAAAGTGGTAATGTAGGTATCAAAACTTTGAAAAGAGAGAATCTGGCTGATAGAATCGAAGCCGATAAAAGCAAAAAAACAAAGAAAAACGGCTATTGCGAAGGCGACGATCTGATTTTTTGTTATAGATGAAGCAAAAACTCCTATGGATACAAAAGCCCCTCCCAATAAGAATAATCCGATGTAAGAGCCCACAACAGCACCAGAATCTACATTGCCGCGAGTGACCCCTAATTCATATACTGTATAGTAATAAATCAGGGTAGGAATCAAAGCCAATAAAACAATAACTACACAGGCTAAGTATTTTCCTAAAGCAATCTGCCAATCGGTTAAGGGTTTGGTCGCTAAAAATTCAAAAGTACCTTCTTTTTTCTCTTCGGCAAAAGAACGCATGGTAACAGCGGGAATAAGAAACATAAAGAGATAGGGCGCTACATTAAACAAACTATCCAAGCCTGCATATCCATAATCCAGTACACTGGAATCGGGAAAAACCCAAAGGAGCAAGCCGGTAACCAATAAAAAAATCCCGATGGTAATATAGGCTACCAACGAATTAAAAAAGCCAGATATTTCTTTACTAAAAATTGCTAACACGTGTACCTGATATATTGAGCCGAAAATAACATAATTGTAGGAAAACAGAAAGGTATATGCAGTTGAATTCTTCAATATGAGAATACGATGCTATCTTTTTACTTCCTTTTATATTAACAACTTAATTAACCGTTTATGTATACTTGCTGTACAAATGTATACTTGCTGTACAAAAACCTTTATAGCGTTGCAAGAAGAATGAATTCATCGGCAGAAATTAAAACTATACCACAATTATTAAGAAATGTAGTTAAAACTATTCATCCTGGAGACACCACTTTTTTATTAGAAAAAGTTGGAAATACCTGGCAGGAAATAAGCTACAAACAAACTTTAGACTATGCGGATGCTCTTTCTTCGTATTTTTTAGATATCGGTATTCAAAAAGGCGACAGGTTAGCCTTAATTATAGAAAATTCTCCTGAATATGTTTACTACGATCAAGGATTACAGCAAATAGGAGCTATTAATGTTTCCATTTATCCCACTTTATCCGAACATGAGATCGAATACATTTTAAATGATTCGGGAGCGAGAACCATACTGGTAGGCAATGCGTTTCTTTTAAAAAAAATTTTAAAAATTACTACTCATTGCCCGGCGCTTGAACTCATTATCCCAGTTTTTGATGATTTTGAAAAGCATGTCGCAGAACATCCTGTAACTGCACAAATAGTAAGCTTTAATAGCCTTATCGCAAAAGGCAGATTATTGACTCCCTCAAAAGAAGAAGATATCAACCAAAGGAGAGCCTCTATTCAACCCGCTGATGTTTCTACCCTAATATATACTGCGGGGACGACGGGCATACCTAAAGGCGTAATGCTGACTCATAATAATTTTGTAGAAAACATACGGGTCTGCATTAATCAGATGAAGATATTAGAAACAACTGATGTATTCTTATCCTTCTTGCCACTATCTCATGTATATGAAAGAACCGCCACTTATTATGTGTGTTGTACAGAAGGATGCAAAATTGCATTTGCGCAGAGTATTGAACTTTTACCCCGAAATCTGATTGAAGTTAAACCGACTATATTTATGGCCGTTCCACGTTTATTAGAACGGATTCATGATAAAGCTATAAAAAACGGGACTGCCGGAGGAGGTATTAAAGCCCGAATATTTGTATGGTCATTGGGTATAGGAAGAAAGTACAGATTAATTAAGGAATCTGGAAAAGCTCCGGGATTATTCCTATCGCTTCAACAAAAAATAGCTGAAAAACTAGTTTTTAGTAAAATTAAAGAAAAGACAGGCGGAAGATTGAAATTCATCATTTCTGGAGGAGCTGCATTACCTAAAACTATTGGTGAGTTCTTTGGCGATTTGGGCATTAAGATTTTAGAAGGATTCGGACTAACGGAAACTTCGCCTGTAATGACATTTACCCAGTTTGAAAGGCAGGTTTATGGAACAGTAGGAAGGGTAATACCCGGAATAGAAATTGGGATACAAAACCCGGAGACTAAAGAATTTATTACTGTGCAGGATCATTATTCCTATAATCCTGAATTTACAAGTGAAGAAGGAGAAATAGTGGTACGGGGCCACTGTGTAATGAAAGGGTATTGGAATAAACCGGAAGAAACCGCACAAGTAATTGATACGCAAGGTTGGTTCCACACGGGAGATATTGGACGGTTTTATAAAGGTTACCTTCAAATAACCGATCGGATTAAAAATATCCTAGTCAATTCTCTCGGAAAAAACATCTACCCTACTCCGGTAGAAAACACCTATCTGAAAAGCCAAAAAATTGAACAAATTTTCCTGATTGGAGATAAACGCGAATACATTACTGCTATTATTGTTCCTCCAAAAGAACTATTACAGGAAAAATTTAGCTTAACAGAAGATTTTTTCCAAAAATCATCTGTATTTATAGAAGATCCGGAGATTATCCATTGGATAAGCGAAGATATCAAGAAAATATCTGTGGAGTTATCGAAATTTGAACGGATTAAACGCTTCAAAGTAAAACGTAATCCCTTTTCTATCGAGGCCGGTGAAATTACTCCCACTATGAAAACAAAAAGAAAAGAAATTGAGAGAAAATACGCTGAAGAAATTGATAAGATGTATATGCAAGATTTTGATTAAACCTATACTTTTCATTATTGAGTTAAATGTACCTGAGCAGCTTCATCTTCCAATAATGGACCAATAACTTCTACTTTACGGCCGCCTTTTTCAAACACCTCTCTGCTTGGCATTTCAAATCTGTAATTTGGATTATCCCTTCCCATTATATCATAGTATCTCTTCTTACTTAAACCATAAACTAATGTTCCTATTCCACTCCAAAATATAGCAGAACTACACATCGGACAAGGCTCATCACTGGTATAAATCGTGCAGCTATTCAAATATTCAAAACTGTAAAGCCTAGACACATCCCGTATTAAATTAACTTCAGCATGGCCCAAACAATCCTTCTCTGTCACTATGGTATTTTCACCATAGGCAATTACTTCAGCATTCTCATTGACTAATACGCATCCAAAGGGCAGGTTTCCTTTTGCCTTAGATGCTCTGGCTGTTTCTATTGCCAGCCTCATAAATTCTAAATCTTTTTTTGAATGATTCATTATAATTTATAAAATTGTTTTTAACCTGATTTCTGTTTCGCCCATGGAGTGAATAAGTCCTCCTAAATAGATATGATTCCTATCGTGCTTATCATTTATAAATACCTTTTCACATTCACATTCTCCCAGCATTTCTGCAAAGTAGTCAGGCTCTGATTCTTTAGGAGCGAAAATTACAATATCAGAGGTAATATTACCTCTGATATTGTTCACTATTTTTATTAACGGAGGATTTTTATCAACCAGATTACCCTTATTCTCCCGGGTATGCGGATACCAATAAGGAATATCATAAATTACGACGTCAGCCCGAATTGATTTTAAAAACTGATTATCACAAATATCTCCTTCAAGTAGAGTTACCTTATCTATCAACCCGGCACTAATTAAGTTCTCCCTGCAAGCACTTAGCGTTATAGCATCTATATCCACTCCTATCGTTTTTTTAAATACCGGTGTTAAATACTCTAAAGTGATCCCAATACTACAACATAATTCGGCAAGTACTTTCTGATCATTTCCAATTCTATGGCCTAGATAGAATGCCGTAGCAGGATAATTGGATATGTAAAGAGAGAATTTATCACCCAAAATAGTATCACGATAGCCCCTTTCCCGAATTAATTCTTCTCGCGTTATTTCTTCCAGTTTCATATAATGTTATTAAATATTTAAGTTGAAAGTACACTAAAAATTTAACCGAGTCCACTAAGACACCCTTTTACCGAAAAAAA
The DNA here is from genome assembly GCA_025450155.1 of Sphingobacteriaceae bacterium. GTDB lineage: Bacteria > Bacteroidota > Bacteroidia > Sphingobacteriales > Sphingobacteriaceae > JANWIB01. Next base: position 3,000 of record JANWIB010000096.1, on the reverse strand, counting down.
GTATTTTTGCAAAAATTGAATACATGAGTATCCATTTATCCGAACAGGAATTATTACGTTGTGAGGCATTAAAGAGCGAAACTTAATAATAGATACTTACCCAGCCGAATTATGAAAGCAGCAATTTTTATTATATTCTTATTTCTGTCTGTTAAATCTGCAATGGCACAAAAAGATGAATTTGAAAGATTTATGATAGAGATCGAAAATTCAAAGCATCCAATTGATGTAGAATTAATGAATTGTTCAGGAGAAGATCTAGGCCCCAGGACTATCGTGACTATTTGTGCAAGTGAAGCTCAAGACCAATGGGATAAGGAACTCAATAAATATTATAATTTACTAATGAAAAACATAAAGAATCCAGAATATAAGAAACAGCTGAAAGAAGCACAACTATCATGGATTCTTTTTCGTGATAAAGAATTTGAAAATATAGCAAATATGATAGACAGCCCAGTAGATGGCGGCAGTATGTATCCGGCAATGCGGAATTTGCAAACCATGAAGATAGTTAGAAATAGAGCCCTGGAATTGAAGATGCTTTATGAAGATTATACTATGATAAAGTGATTAAAATCTGCTATCTGCTGCTTGATAGGATGGATTGTTTTGTATTTCCCTATTTCTAGTGAATAGGAGTTCCACTTAAAAAGCTATTTTTGCTCAAATTCTAATACCCATATGATTGCAGGTTTATCCGAACAGGAAATTATACGTCGTGAAGCATTAAAAGAGTTACGTCAATTAGGGATAAACCCCTACCCTGCTGAAGCATTTGAAATTAATGTACCTGCAGAAGACATTGCAAACAATTACGAGCGGGATAAAACCAGCTATAAAAATATCAGTTTTGCAGGCCGCATTATGAGTCGCCGCATTATGGGCAGTGCTTCCTTTGCCGAATTACAGGATGCTACCGGCCGCATACAGGTTTACATTAAACGCGATGATATTTGCCCCGGCGAGGACAAAACATTATACAATACGGTATTTAAAAAACTATTGGATATTGGCGATTTCATTGGCATAAAAGGCTACGTTTTTACTACTCAAACCGGCGAAATTTCTATTCACGTTAGCGAATTAAAAATCCTGTCCAAATCTTTAAAGCCCCTGCCTATTGTTAAGCGTGATGAACAGGGAAACGTGCATGATGGCTTTACCGATCCGGAATTGCGTTATCGCCAACGTTATGTAGATTTGACGGTAAATCCGGAATTAAAACAAATTTTTATCAACCGCTCTAAAGTAATTAACGTCATGCGAAATTACTTTAACGAGCAGGGCTGGATGGAAGTAGAAACACCCATTTTACAGCCTATTCACGGTGGTGCAGCGGCACGGCCTTTCAAAACGCACCACAATACATTGGATATGCCCCTTTATCTGCGTATTGCAAATGAATTATATCTAAAGCGACTAATTGTTGCCGGTTTTGATGGCGTTTATGAGTTTGGTAAAATGTTCCGAAATGAAGGGATGGACCGTACGCATAATCCGGAATTTACCTCGATGGAAATTTATGTAGCTTATAAAGACTACATCTGGATGATGGGCATGCTAGAAGAATGCCTGGAAAAGGTTACACTGGCAATACATGGAGATACTAAAGTTAAGGTCGGCGAACATGAAATAGATTTTATTGGGCCCTACGAAAAACTTTCTATGTACGATTCGATAAAGAGATATACCAACGTTGACGTTTCCGAAATGGACGAAATGGCTTTGCGGAACTTCTGCGGCAAGTTAAATATTGAAACAGATGATTCGATGGGAAAAGGCAAGCTGATTGATGAAATTTTTGGAGAAAAAGTAGAAAAAAATCTAATCCAACCCACTTTTATTACCGATTATCCGGTTGAAATGACTCCTCTGGCAAAAAAACATCGCAGCAAGGAAGGATTAGTGGAACGATTTGAATTGTTTGTAAATGGAAAGGAAATAGCTAATGCTTACTCGGAACTAAATGATCCAATAGATCAGCGGGAACGTTTTGAAGATCAGTTGTTATTAGCCAACCGTGGCGATGAAGAGGCTATGCTGATGGATGAGGATTTTCTTCGGGCTATGGAATATGGTATGCCGCCTACCTCGGGTTTAGGTATCGGGATTGACCGCTTAGTGATGCTGATGACCAATCAGAGTACCATACAGGAGGTACTATTCTTCCCGCAAATGCGCCCGGAGAAAAAACTAAAAGTAGCTTCTCTGGAAGATTTTGAAGCTATTGGTGTTCCAACAGAATGGGCACCCGTACTATTAAAAATGGGCTTCAGCACCGTAGAAGAATTAAAGGCTGCGAATCCGAATAAAGTATTTAATGATTTGGGCGGTATGCGCAAAAAACTAAAGCTGGAAATTACCATACCATCTAGAGAAGCAGTACTGGGTTGGTTTGAGTAGAAGATATTACTTTGATAATGATTCGACCTTTTTGTTTAAGGAACAAATGATTTTCGATAAAACTTAAATTCACCTTCAAGTTCTATAATATCATATAATGCATTGTAGCCTCCTTCTGGCGCTTCTTTAGATTTAACCGTGTAGTTTACGACATAAAATCGAGCAGTCTTTGACAAGATCGGGCGCAATTTCCCATCCGGGTAACTTTTCATAAGATTTTTTTCATAATCCGGCTGTTCTATTTCATGAATTGAATACGATACTGATTCCGGAATCACATATTTTAAATTTTTACCGAATAATTCCCTGGAGTTATACCATTTATAATAATCATCCTGATCAATTCCGCAATCAGAACACTGAACCATAGATAAGGAGTTCTTTAATAAAAATTTAGTATCTCCATTAATAAGAGCATGGCTGAAATTTTTCCAAAATTCATCTACCTTTTTTAATTCAAGATCAACGGTATCTGTTTTTAAGGTCTTCTCTTTTACTTTGGTTATTTCAGAAGTTGGCGTTTTCAGTCTTTTGTTTTCACAGGAACCTAAAAGAATAAAGAAAGTAATATTTAAAACAGCAAATAATATTTTT
>JANWIB010000095.1 GCA_025450155.1 Sphingobacteriaceae bacterium | reverse complement strand
GGAAAATCAATTGGCAGAACTTATCCTGAAGAATAATAATTTAATAGAAAAAATACGTTTCGTAAGCTCAGGTACTGAAGCTGTAATGTCTGCTATCCGGTTGGCTCGTGGTTATACGAAACGCGATAAAATAGTAAAGTTTGAGGGATGTTATCATGGGCACGTTGATTCTTTACTGGTAAAAGCCGGTTCGGGTCTGGTAACTCTTGGCGAAACCTCATCAGCAGGTATTCCAAAATCATTTACTAAAGAAACCATTGTTGTTTCCTTAAATGATACGGCTGCTGTGCAGAAAGCTTTTGATAAATATAAAGACCAGATTGCTGCCGTAATTATTGAGGGTGTTCCTGCTAACAATGGGCTTTTAATCCAGGATAAAGAGTTCGTTAATTTTTTGCGCAATATAACTGCTCAAAACGGGTCGCTGCTTATTTTTGATGAGGTAATTACCGGATTCCGTATAGGATTTGAAGGTGCTGCAACGTATTATGGAATAAAACCAGACATTATTACCTACGGAAAAATATTGGGCGGTGGAATGCCGGTTGGTGCTTATGGGGCTTCGGCAGAAATTATGGGCTCTATTTCACCCGAAGGCCCTGTTTATCAGGCCGGAACCTTATCTGGAAATCCTGTGGCTATGGCTGCCGGTATTGCCCAGTTAACCGAGTTGCTTAAGTCCGGATTTTATAAAGATCTGAATAAAAAAACCGAAGAATTTGCAGAATCCGTTCAGCGTTTTGCTTCTGCCAAAAATTATAAGTTTAAAGTCTTTTCTATCGGATCAATTTTTTGGTTTGCCTTTACCGATGCCCCTATTCAAAAAGCGGAAGATATTGATCCGGCCAGTATGGAAAAATTTAAGGTATTCCATCGCGAATTATTGAATCGGGGAGTTTATCTGGGACCTTCGGGTTATGAAGTTGGATTCATATCTGCAGTACATAGTAAAATAGAATTGGAGAAAGCCAAAAGGGCTATTTTTGATAGTTTGGATGTTGTTTTTGGAAATAAATAACGCGAATGCGTAAACCGCTGCTCATATTTTATTGCCTGATTTTTTATGCTCTTGCAGAGCTGATCTGGTGGGGAGTTTTGTTAATTCGTGCCCAACCAGATCGAAAAGGGATGATTTTGAGTGAGGGGGCCGTTTTTCTTTTTCTTTTTTTAGCCGGAGCATATTATTTACATAAAACCCTGAAAAAAGAGCGAAAACTCCAAGATCAACAAAAAAACTTTCTTCTTTCGGTCACCCATGAACTTAAATCGCCTTTAGCGGCTATAAAATTATACCTGGAAACTATTCTAAAAAGAAACCTTGACCGACAGCAAACTAAAAATTTTTTAAAAAACTCGCTGAAAGATATTGAAAGGTTAGACGATTTGGTCGAAAACATGTTGATTGCTACTAAGATTGAAAATAAGTCCTATTCATTTCCAAAAGAAGATTTCAACTTTTCAGAGCTAATTGAAAAGATAGCAGAAAGGTTGCAGATACATACTTGCAATACCCAAACCATCGTAACCGATTTAGTGCCCAATATCCATATCCACGGGGATAAGTTCGCGTTAACATCTGTAGTAACTAACCTTATTGAGAATGCGGTAAAGTACTCTCCACCTTGTTCGGAGATAGGCGTTAGGTTAAGAAAAAATAATGGAAATACCTGTTTAGAAGTAGTCGATCAGGGACTAGGGATAAAGGATGAGGAAAAACTTCGCATATTTGATAAGTTTTATCGGGTAGGCAGCGAAGAAACACGTAAAACTAAGGGAACAGGTTTAGGTTTATATATTGTCAAACAGGTATTAAATAACCATCATGCTCATATAAAAGTCAAAAATAATCAGCCAACAGGAACTATTTTTGAAATAATATTTAACTCACATGGCAACTAAACAACGCATTTTATTGGTAGAAGACGAAGATCATTTGCTCGAAGCAATCAAATTAAACCTCGAAATGGAGGGTTATAAAGTAACCACAGCTACCGATGGAAAGAAAGCGCTTAAAATAGTTAAAGAAGAACGTTTCAACCTGATCATTCTGGATGTGATGTTGCCGGAGATTGATGGCTTTCAAGTCGCGGAAACGATCAGGTTGGAAAATTCAGAAGTTCCCATTATGTTTCTTACTGCCAAAAATACCAGCGAAGATCGTGTAACCGGATTGAAAAAAGGGGCAGATGATTACCTTGTGAAGCCTTTTAACCTGGAAGAACTTATTCTTCGTGTTAATAATCTGGTAAAGCGTAGCCTGAAGGGTGACGAACTGAAAGAACTGAATTCGTATAAAATTGGCGATAAAACCATTTATTTTAATTCCTTTGAGCTAAAGCATGATGATGGTACTATTACGCCGCTTACCAAAAAAGAAACAATGCTGCTGAAGTTATTAATTGAACGTCGAAATGAGGCAGTATCCCGTGAGCAAATTCTGGAAACCGTGTGGAATTATGACGTTTATCCTTCCACAAGAACTATAGATAATTTCATTCTAACTTTCCGAAAATATTTTGAACCCGACCAAAAAAATCCAATCTATTTTCATTCTATTCGTGGCGTAGGCTATAAGTTTACCGATAATCAGTAAACCGGATGATGACTCAGAGAGCACGTGTGATACTAATCGCCATAGCAATTGTTTTGCTTGGATGGACGATCTATCAGCGGCTTTATGAAATCTCTGCCATTGTTGGATCGGCTATATTCTTACTTATTTTAAGCTATTATAGGCAGGGAACGGTTTTACTCGCTTCTAAAGCTTTTCATCAAAAGAATTATGACAAAACAGAAAGCTTACTGAAGCAGATAAAAAATCCGGATCGACTCAGTAAAAATCGTCGGGGTTTTTACGAATTTATGTACGGGAACATTGAGTTAAACAGAAATAATTTTGATGAAGCCGAAAGACATTTTCAACTGGCCAGCCGCTTTTCGCTAAGAAATGAGAATGATACAGGCCTTATTTTAGTGCAATTGGCAAACTTAAGTTTGCGAAAAAAAGATTTTGAGAAAACCAAAGCATATATAGAAAAAGCAAAAATGCTAAAAATTAGTATCAGAGTCCAAAATATTATAGAAAGAATAGAAAATGAAATTCCAAGATAGCGAAGAATGAAAAAAGCAATTATTATTATTCAAACCATACTTTTATTTTTCTTTGGTGGGTTAATTTTACTGCACTTAATGGGAATAGTGTGGCATTCGGAAACAATCTTCACTGCTCATCAGCCAAAAGGAATCAATTATGGATCATATGATCCATACCAAATCTCAATAATACAACAACAACGCACACTAGGTTCTAACTATATTATTTTAGTGTCAAAAAGTGCAGAGACAAGTTATGGACATGTAATTAATTATCCGGCTACGTATGTTGTAAATGAAAAAGATATGAAGAATGCAATAGTAAATTGGACGAATGACGGCGTTGAGATTGAAACATATTTAAATACTAGAATATTTATTCCCAAGAAAAATTTTACCAGAGGAAGATGAGCCCCTCAATAGTATATTATAAAAATAGAAAAGGAAATATCCAGTGAATCAAGAAAAAGTTAAAGACTCCTTATTTATAAAAGCTGCATTTTCAAAATCAACAGAACGTCCTCCGGTATGGATGATGCGTCAGGCAGGCCGTTTTATGAAAGAATATTGGGATATTAAGAATAAATATTCCTTTCTGGAAATGTGTAAAACACCTGAAATTGCCGCTGATGTAACCATGCTACCGGTAGATTTACTGGATATTGATGCGGCAATTCTATTTTCAGACATCCTGGTAACAGCAGAGGCAATGGGTGGGGATTTAAGTTTCACGCAAGGCGTTGGTCCGAAATTTTCTAACCCTGTTCGTAACAAATCGGATATTGAAAAGCTTGAAACGGATGTTGTCGAGCGCCTGCAATATGTTGCGGATGCGATCCAAGTAGTTCAACAACGTTTGAAGGGCCGTATTCCATTGATTGGATTCGCTGGTGCACCATTTACTGTAATGAGTTACCTGGTAGAAGGTGGCTCCTCAAAAGATTTTAAGCTCACAAAGTTAATGCTGCATAATGAGCCTGAGTTAGCTCATGCATTATTGTCGAAAATTGCTACTGTTACTGCCGGTTACTTAAATTTACAAATAGAAGCTGGAGTAAATGCAGTCCAACTATTTGATAGTTGGGCATTAGCTCTGTCTTGGGATGATTACAAAGAATTTTCTCATCGGTATATTGCAGAGATTATTTCAAAATTGAATCGGAAAGATATTCCGATTATTTCCTTTTGTAAAGGAAGCTCTGTTTTTGCTCCTTTGATGGCCGAAGCTAAACCCGATGTAATTTCTATAGACTGGAATGCGGATTTGTTAGACGTTAAAAAACGCTTACCAGCAGGAATAGCGGTGCAGGGAAACCTTGATCCGCATATTTTATATGCCGATAAAAAGGTAATTAAAGAGCGTATTCTTAAATTATTTGAGCGGATGCGTGGTGAAGAGGGTTTTATCTTTAATTTAGGTCACGGAATTATGCCGGACATCCCGTTTGATAACGTGAAATACGCAGTAGAGGTGATAAAAGAGTTTCGATATTAAGCCATTAAGGTCATGGCCTATCTCTACATAAAATCAATTCACCTCATTTTTGTCGTCAGCTGGATGGCGGGCCTTTTCTATATTGTTCGGCTATTTATCTATCATACCGAAGCAAACGAGAAACCTGAGCAGGAAAAATTGGTGTTACAGAAACAATTCCAGGTGATGGAATCTAAACTGTGGAATATCATCACTACGCCTGCAATGATCCTTACTGTACTGTCTGGAACGTACATGCTGATAGTGAACAAGTTATATTTACAGTCCTGGATGCTGGTTAAACTCACTTTTGTGATCGGACTTCTTATCTATCACTTCAAATGTCAGCACATTATTAAACAGTTAAAAAGGGACATTTATTCCTGGTCATCTACCCAACTCCGTATTTGGAACGAAATAGCCACTATTTTTTTGGTTACTATTGTTTTTATAGTGATACTGAAAAGTGCAATGGATTGGATTTATGGCCTTATTGGTTTAATCTTGTTTGCAATCATTATCATGTCTGCGGTAAAAATCTATAAATATTACCGTCAGAAATCTTCCTGATTTTAGCTACCCTGCTAAACTATTCGTTTAATAGGCATTTATTTATATTTGGACATGCCTTCACAATCGCTCATTTCTCTTCAACAAATTACCAAACAATATTCTACCGAAACCTTTGCAGGCGTTCAAAATATCAATCTCGAAATAGAAGCTGGCAAAATAGTAGCTATTGTAGGGGAGAGCGGTAGTGGTAAAAGTACACTTCTCAAATTAATTTATGGTTTATTAGCACCCGATTCCGGGGCTGTATATTTTCAGGGAGAAATTGTGCCAAGCCCTAATCAAAAGCTTGTTCCTGGCCACGATTCCATGAAAATGGTCACGCAGGATTTTAGCTCAAACACCTATGCTAAAGTTTACGATAATATTGCCAGTATGCTGTCTAATACAGATTTAAAGGCTAAGCAGGGTGCAACACTAGAGATGATGGAATTTCTACGGATTGATCATTTGGCAGATAAACGAATTGCCGATTTGAGTGGAGGAGAGCAGCAACGGGTAGCCATTGCAAAAGCAATTATTACCGAACCTGCAGTTTTGTTCTTAGATGAGCCCTTTAGCCAGGTGGATACCTTACTTAAAAATGGCCTAAGAGCAGATATTAAACGATTGGCTAAGTACTTGGGCATTACTATTATTTTAGTTTCACACGACCCTGATGATGGTTTGTCATTGGCTGATGAAATGATTGTCATTAGGAATGGGCAATTATTGGAACAAGGCAGCCCTTCCAATCTCTATCATAATCCTCAGCATATTTATACAGCACAGTTACTTGCTAATTGTAATGTGATTATAGCAGAGGAAGCCCGCAAACTCGGGATAAAAACAAAAAAAGAACATGTTGTTATTTATCCCGAATGGGTGCAGGTTAAAAAGAGCTGGAGCAGTAAGCGTTTCACTGTAAAAGATGTGTTTTTTAAGGGATTTGCTCAGGAATTGTTGTTAGAATATCATGGGATTAGTTTGCGTATTCTAAACTTAAATGAACAGACCTATCAGAAGGGTGATACTGTTCCTGTGATGATTGACCGGTTTTTAGAGCGTTAATAAGTTTACTACTCAGCCCGGATTTACCCTACCCAGGGTTATGTGTCGCCAAATAGCAATAATACTAGTATCCGCATGATACTCATCCGGATTGTTTTCTAAAAGCCGTTGTTTAATAGTGCTGGCATTTCCGTAATCGTCTATCAGTCCGAAGTGGTTTAAATCAGCAGGCAGAGAAGTTTCGTCAAAACCGCCGCAATTCGTTAAAGCACTTATAGTATATTCTTTATCCAATAAGTCGTAGCCCACCCATTCAAAACCTTCCAGCATTACATTTTTACAGTCCTGTTTTGGTTCAATAACAATAGCTAAAAGATTAAACTTTTCTTTTGACTCCATCCTCCTTAATACATAATCCAATGAAGTAAAGAAACCAGTTTCATAGTAATTATCTATTACCAGGTACTTCCAATCTTCTTCCTGGTTTCTGTCAGGCTTAACCAAAACTTTATTGAGCATGCTATCAACAGAAACAAGTTCCTTTAAGTGTATAAGCCTGCTCCATTCAAGATACTTCTTCCATGACATCCCATCTTCATTATGGTCCTTGTCGTAAGTACTACGTGCTGTATAATAAATATCATGCATTATTGTAAACGACAACCGTGCTAGCGTGGGTTAAATTGTCCAAAGTGCCAGAGAATCCCGGATGGGTCATGCATAAAACATTCTTTTCCCCAATCGTATTTTCGAATAGGAGTTAGTTTTACATTGGTGTATTTCGTAGTCAGGTCTAAAGCCAACAGTTCGTTCCAGTACTGATCAACATCTTCAACTTCTAAAAAATCATTGAATTATCTATCCAATCTTTAACATAAGCATCTTGTAAATAAAACCCTAATCCTTGCGTTTTGAAGTATGACATAGTAGGGAACAAAATACTTTCCTGAAAACCTAAGTCCCGATAAAAATTTCGTGATAGCTCAAAGTCTTTAGCTCCAATGAATGGTCGAATTGATATTGTTTTATTTTCCATGATGTTCATTTTACCTATCCAACTAAATTAATATTTAATGAGAATAATTTAGCATCAGGAAGAAGCGCTCTTGTGAGATGCAAATTTTACCATCCAGAAATGATTGCGTAATGTGCAGGAACAGTTCTAATGAACTGCGAGGAACTGAAATATTTTATTATCCGTTATGGCAATCTTTTTGTTTATTAATCAGAAAAGGGATTGTATCTATACAAAAGACAGAACGTGTACAGAAATAGCTTCTAAAGGGTTTTTTCAATTTCGGCAATTAGTTCTACTTCTACAACACTATCGGGGTTTAATAAACCTTTGATTTCTACCCAAGTGGCTGCCGGTGTATGTGTATTGTAATATTTCTTTCTTATCATATAATTTTCGGTGACTGCCTTCATGTTAGTCGTATATAGGTTTTCTTTAACTACATGGGTAAAATCAAGATTGTATTTCTTCAAGGTAAGTTCTAAGACTTTATATACATGCTCTAAAGCTTTATCCATATTGCCCTTTCCCACGGTTCCAGAAATATATAAGGTGTTGCCGCTGCGATACGCTTGGGCATAATTCCATTCTTTTTCGAATTCGCTCAGATGGAGAATTTTTTCTTGAGCCCAACTAATATGATTAATACTAAACAAAAGCAAAAATGTAAACAAGTAAACTGGTTTCATATAATTTATTTATAGTCTATTGTATTAACATGATAAGAGCATTAGACTAAGTATTCAAACAACGTCTGATCTTGGTTTAGCTCGATATAATCAAAACGATGTTCCTGCATACGTTGCAGTAAAGCCGGATAATCATCAGCTGATTTAAGTTCAATCCCCACCAGGGCAGGCCCTCTTTCACGTTCTGTTTTTTTGATGAATTCAAAACGTGTTATATCATCATGTGGCCCTAAAACATGATTGACGAATGCTTTTAATGCACCTGGGCGTTGAGGGAAACGTATAATGAAGTAATGCTTTAATCTTTCGTAGAGAAGAGACCGTTCTTTGATCTCCTGCATCCGGTCAATATCATTATTTCCGCCGCTGATAATGCAAACGACTTTTTTCCCTTTAATCTGATCTTTGTATAGATCGAGCGCCGCGACAGTTAAAGCGCCTGCAGGCTCCACTACAATAGCATCTTCGTTATACAGTTTCAGGATGGTAGAGCACACTTTGCCTTCGGGAATAAGCAGCATATCATCTAATATATCTTTACATAAGGAATAAGTAACTTGCCCGATACGTTTTACAGCAGCGCCATCTATAAACCGGTTGATCTCCGGAAGGGTAACAGGTTCACCGGCTTTTAACGCTTCGAACATAGAAGGAGCTCCTTCAGGTTCAACTCCGATAATCTTAATCTCCGGATTCATTTGTTTGATGTAGTTGCCCACTCCGGCAGCAATTCCACCACCACCTCCGGGAACAATTACAAAATCAGGGTTTGGTTGATCTTCCAGTATTTCAACGCCTACAGTTCCTTGTCCTTCAATGATTCGGTAATCATCAAAAGGAGGAATAAAGGTCATAGCGTTAGCAGCTGTATAAGCAAGAGCTTCATGCAAGCAATCATCAAATGTATCGCCGGTAAGCACAATTTCGATGTGCCCGTTTCCAAACATCTCGGTTTGCTTCACTTTTTGATTAGGAGTGATTTCTGGCATAAAGATTACACCTTTTATTCCTAATTTATTGCAAGAGAAAGCAAAACCCTGTGCATGATTTCCAGCACTGGCACATACCACACCACGTTTCAATTGATCTTCTGATAGAGAGCTAATCATATTATAAGCTCCCCGTAGTTTGTAAGACCGTACTATTTGAAGATCTTCACGTTTTAAATAGATTTCGCAATTATACTTTAATGAAAGGCCATTATTGTAGATGAGTGGAGTGCGATTAACAACACCCTTTAAACGCTCGCTGGCAGCCTTAAAATCCAGCTTCTCTTTTGCCGCTACCTCCATTTTCCTGACTTATTTAACGGCTAAATGCCTAACAAGGCTATTCAAATCCTCATCGTTGATGTCTTTTTTTACATCTGCCAAATCTAAAAAACGCTTATAGGTTTCATCTAATTCGACTTTGGTTAAATGATGTCCTATCCGTTCCAAATGGAAATTTAATGCATGTCGGCCGCTTCTGGCAGTTAAAACAATAGATGCACTTGGGAAACCAACATCTTCGGGATTAATGATTTCATAATTTTCGCGGTTTTTTAGGAAACCATCCTGGTGTATACCTGAACTATGCGCAAAAGCATTATGCCCCACTATTGCCTTATTAGGCTGTACGGGCATATGCATCATCTCGCTCACTTTATGACTTAAGTCATAAAATTTACGAGTGTTGATATGTGTATGAAATCCGAGGCTGTAATGTGTTTTTAGAATCATGGTAACTTCTTCCATAGAAGTGTTACCGGCTCTTTCTCCAATACCGTTAATGGTGCATTCTACCTGGCGGGCACCATTTTGTAGTCCGGCTATGGCATTAGCTGTTGCCAGGCCTAAATCATTATGGCAATGCACCGAGATAATAGCTTTGTCTATATTTTTTACATTTTCTTTGAGAAAACGAATTTTGCTGCCATACTGATCGGGTAAGCAATACCCATTGGTATCAGGAATATTCACCACAGTTGCTCCGGCAGCAATTACCGCTTCTACCATTTTCGCTAAGAATTCTATATCGGCTCTGCCGGCATCTTCTGCATAAAACTCAATATCTTCTACAAATTGTTTGGCGTATTTAACTGCTTCAACACCTCGTGCTAAAATTTCTTCGCGGGTACTGTTGAACTTGTATTTAATATGGGTATCAGAAGAGCCGATTCCGGTATGAATGCGTGACCTTTTTGCATATTTTAATGATTCTACGGCCGCATCGATATCTCCTTTGTTAGCACGGGTAAGCGCACAAATAGTAGGCTCTTTTACAGCTTTTGAAATTTCCACCACACTTTGGAAATCTCCGGGGCTGGAAACCGGGAATCCGGCTTCTATAATATCTACGCCTAAAAGTTCCAACTCTCTGGCTATTTCCACCTTTTCCGGCGTGGTTAACTGGCAACCGGGTACTTGTTCGCCATCGCGAAGTGTGGTATCGAAAATATAAATGCGGTTCGGATCGTGTAACATTGGTTTAAATTTACGAAATTATAACGGCGTGTTTCAAAAATTCGAGTATTTTTTTGCCCATTTGTGTTGTTCCTAATACTTTGTGGGGCGGGGTTATTGCATTGGCGATATCGCCTGTACGGAATCCTTCTTTTAACACCTGATCTATTGCTTGGTTAATTCTTTGCGCTTCTTCTTTTAACCCAAAACCTGTGTCGAGCATAAGAGCTGCGGATAAAATTGATGCTAAGGGATTAGCTTTGTTTTGTCCGGCAATGTCATGAGCAGAACCGTGAATAGGCTCGAAAAATCCAGTTCCATCGCCAATGGAAGCAGAAGCCAGCATACCCATTGAACCTGCAATTTGCGAAGCTTCATCTGTTAAAATGTCTCCGAACAAGTTGGCTGTTAATATGACATCAAATTTTTTCGGATTTTTCACCAATTGCATGGCGGCATTGTCTATAAACATGTGCTCGGTTTCTACATCCGGATATTCTTTTGCCAGTTCCTGCACCACTTCACGCCACAGGCGTGAAGATTCCAATACGTTGGCTTTATCTACGGAACATAATTTACCACGACGTCCGCGGGCTGCTTCAAATGCTTTCTTGGCAATGCGTTCTACTTCGTAACGATGATAAATCATTAAATCTGAGGCGGTGTTTCGGTCTTCACTTCGTTTTTTTTCACCGAAATAAACATCGCCGGTTAACTCACGGAAGAATAAAATATCGGTTCCCTGCAAAATTTCGGGCTTCAGGCTTGAAGCATCTAATAATTCATCGAATAATAAGATAGGGCGAAGATTGGCATACAGACCTAATTCTTTACGTATCTTGAGTAGCCCCTGTTCAGGACGAACTTTTAAGGTTGGATCGTTATCATATTTGGCATGCCCCACGGCGCCAAAAAGAATAGCATCGCTTTTTCTGGCTTTTTCTAAGGTTTCATCAGGTAAGGGACTACCGGTGGCTTCGATGGCGGCATGTCCCATCAAGGCTTCATCGAAAGAAAAATCGTGCCCAAATTGAGTCGCCGTCTCTTCTAATACAGCTTTTCCCCAGGCGGTTACTTCCGGCCCGATGCCGTCGCCGGGTATGATTAGTATGTTTTTCTTAATACTCATTCAACAGTTTAAATAATCTTTTCAATTAGTTCAATAAATCAGGAAAATTCGTAGATAAATAATTAAAAATGTGTTCAGCTTTAGTTGTAGGAATACAATACTTATCAAGGCAGATTGAAATATGTCCTCCTCTGATTCCTTTTATCAGTTGAAAAAAATTTCCATAACGTACCACTAAATAGTCAAGCCCGCCACAATCAATATTTCCTCTCTGGGTTGCCAGAGTAATCAACGTAGGGTTCACTAATAACTCCTCATATTTATCGGTACTGTCAGAAGATGAATCGGCCAATAGATCTTTTTGTTTGTAAACCAAATCGTGGTCGGTATAAATAGCTATATATCGTATAGCTTCGTCATAATTAAAAAGATTATCGATAATTATTTCTTTTTTAGACATCGTTACTATTAGTATATGTTTACTACTCTATTGTGAGATTCCGAACAAAGTGAGGAATGATAAACAGGTTGTATAATCCTGCTCAATTTCGTGCCTTCTCAAAAACTTCAATTTGCTCTTTCTGACTTAGGATGTAATCAATATCATCATACCCGTTTATTAAACAGGCTTTTTTATAGGCATTAATTTCAAACTTTTCCTGTTGGCCTGTGGCTAGGATCGTGATGGTTTGTTTTTCTAAATCTACCTCTAATTCAGTTTTTGGATTTTTATATACTTCATCAAAGATGCTTTTTAGGAAAGTATCGCTTACTTGAACAGGTAAGAGCCCGTTGTTTAACGCGTTGCCTTTAAAAATATCGGCAAAAAAACTACTCACAACCACATCAAAGCCTGCATCAGAAATAGCCCAGGCAGCATGTTCGCGGCTACTTCCACAGCCAAAATTTTTGCCGGCTACTAAAATTTTTCCTGAATAAGTTGGATCATTCAACACGAAATCTACCTTGGGTTGATTGTTCGCATCGTAACGCCAATCGCGAAAAAGATTATCGCCAAAGCCATCTCTGGTAGTCGCTTTCAGAAAACGAGCAGGAATTATCTGGTCGGTATCAATGTTTTCTACCGATAACGGAACTATGCTGGACTGAATATATTGAAATGTTTTTGTTGCCATTTTTTATAGATTTATAGTAGCGAGTATCAAGTAGCAAGATGTAAATTGAAGTACTCGATACTTATGTCTTGATACTTATATCTTCATTTTAAACTAACTCCGGTTCAGCTAATAGTTCTCTCACATCAGTCACTCGTCCTGTTACCGCTGCTGCCGCCGCTGTAAGCGGGCTAGCCAAAAAAGTACGTGAATTAGGTCCTTGCCGTCCTTCAAAATTACGGTTAGAGGTGGAAACACAATATTTTCCTGCCGGGATTTTATCCTCATTCATTCCCAGACAGGCACTGCAACCCGGTTCACGAAGTGCAAAACCTGCAGCTTCAAATATCTTATCTAATCCTTCGCGAATAGCTTGTTGTTGCACTTGTTTAGAGCCTGGAACAATCCAAACCGTTACATTATTGGCTTTTTGTTTCCCCTTTACAAATTCAGCTACCTGGCGTAAATCTTCAATGCGTGAATTGGTGCAGCTTCCTATAAAAACATAATCTATGGGTTTATCCATAAGTAGGGTGTTTTCTTCCAAACCCATATAGTCGAGTGCTTTCTTGTAGGATAGTTGTTCATTAGGAACAATATTGGCAATTGCCGGAATTTTTTGAGTGATGCCGATGCCCATTCCCGGATTGGTTCCATAGGTAATCATCGGCTCAATATCGGCGGCATCAAATTTCAGCACCTTGTCGAATATGGCGTCTTCATCCGAATAAAGAGTTTTCCAATAGGCTAAGGCTTTATTCCATGCTTCGCCTTTTGGGGCAAACTCGCGTCCTTTAATGTAATTCAATGTGGTTTCATCGGGAGCAATTAATCCTCCTCGGGCGCCCATCTCAATACTCATGTTACAGATGGTCATGCGGCCTTCCATGCTGAGAGAACGAATCGTATCGCCGGCATATTCTACAAAATAACCGGTTCCGCCTGCGGCGGATATTTTAGAAATAATATATAGAATGATGTCTTTGGCAGTTACTCCTTTTTTAAGCTTTCCGTTGACTTCAATCTTCATCCGTTTGGGACGGGATTGCAATAAACATTGCGTCGCCAAAACCTGCTCCACCTGCGAAGTGCCAATGCCAAAAGCAATAGTACCAAAAGCGCCGTGTGTAGAAGTATGACTATCACCGCAAACGATAGTTTTTCCGGGTAATGTAATGCCTAATTCAGGACCGATAACGTGTACAATACCCTGGAAAGGATGTCCTAAACCATATAATTCAACGCCAAATTCCTTGCAGTTTTTGGTGAGCATATCTACCTGATAGCGGGACAATTCTTCTTTGATAGGCAAGTGTTGGTTGATGGTTGGCACATTATGATCAGCAGTGGCTACTGTCTGTTTAGGTCGAAAAACAGGAATCCCTCTTTTTCGAAGACCATCAAACGCTTGTGGGCTGGTTACTTCATGGATAAAATGGGTATCAATGTACAGCATATCTGGGAATCCTTCTTTACTGCTGACTACATGTGCATCCCAGATTTTATCAAATAATGTTTTCCCCATATAAATACTTATTTATTTAATTTATCAATTAGTCCTAAAATCCCTTTTCTTATTCCTTCAAAGTAGTTGCCATTTCTAAAATTAGAAATAAATACAGTGTCAATTAAATTTTTAGTTTCTTCATTTGTCAACATCTTCTCGATACCATAGCCATTTTGAATTTTTATAGAATGAAGAGAAGCAGATATCCCTATTAATATGCCATTGTCTCTATCTTTCTTTCCAACTCCCCACTCATTGGCCAGATTCAAAGTAAATTGATCAAAATTGGCTTTATTGGTCATGGAACTATCGAGTGTGACAACTGCGATTTCTATGGTAGTTTTTTCTTCAAAATCTTTTATTAAAGAATCTAAACCGCGTTCCTGCTCGACATCAAATATGCCTTCGAAGTCGTTAACATATCCAATAGGGGTAGGAACAGCTATTTTTTGTTCACTTTTAATTGGTTGTACGTCTTCATTATACTTTTTCGATTGGCCAAAAGCATTAAACGTGATGATAGCCAGAAAAGATAAAATGTAAAATAGGAATCTTATACAACCTGCTTTGTTGAGATTTTTTAGCAATATGTTTTGCATGCGAAACTTAAAATCCTCCTCGACCAAAGAGGAGGATTAAAGTTACTAAAATTAGCGGATAAAAGTTGATTAAGCTTCTACTTTTTGATTCTCCGGGCGTAAACTTCTTACGGTTTTACCTGCCTGCCATAACTCGCTGTCGCGTAGCTCTTTTAATTCAGCGTCCAGTTTCACGCGATAATCTGGCTGACTATTTGAATCAATAGAACGTTGGGATTCCTTGCCTGTAGCTACGCTTTCATAAAGCTCCTG
>JANWIB010000094.1 GCA_025450155.1 Sphingobacteriaceae bacterium | reverse complement strand
GAAACTGTTTTAAGATTGGCGGAAACTTCTTTAAAAACTTACGGATCTTGGCAAAAGCAATATCATTAAAGTCACGCTCAAAACCACCAATACGGCCAATGTTAGTGGTTAAACGAGCACCACAAACTTCCTCGTAAATCTCATAAATATGTTCACGTTCCTCCATCAGATAAATGAACCCGGAGTAAGCGCCTGTATCAACCCCTAAAATACCGTTACAGATCAAATGATCTGAAATACGGGCAAGTTCCATAATAATAACCCGCAGATAATCCACTCTTTTCGGAAGGGTAATTTCCAGCATTTTTTCTACAGTCATGTGCCAACCCATGTTGTTAATGGGTGACGAACAGTAATTCATTCGGTCAGTTAATGGGGTTATCTGGTAAAACGGCCGATGCTCGGCAATTTTTTCAAAAGCCCGATGGATGTATCCGATGGTAGAAACACCACTTACAATACGTTCTCCATCCATTTCCAGAATATTCTGAAATACACCATGCGTAGCCGGGTGTGTAGGTCCCAGGTTAAGCGTAGTAGTTTCCTGAAGCAGTTCACTATCTTTAATTACCGGCTGATTCATGCTATCTTCCAAAGAAAAAGTCTTTTTTATCTACACGGTTAGGGTCTTCCAAAGGAAATTCTTTACGCATTGGAAAGTCCACCATATCATCTATATTTAATATCCTGCGTAAGTCCGGATGTCCTTCAAAAACTACTCCGAAAAAGTCGTAGGTCTCACGCTCCATCCAGTTAGCACCATTCCATAGTATAGTTGCTGTTGGAATAGTTGGATTTTTATCTTCTAAGAACACTTTTATTCTCACTCGTACATTGTTAAGCAAGCTATGCAGATGATAAATAACACCAATGGGCAATTCTTTATCCGGATAATGTATGCCTGTCAGGTCTGTGAGATAATTAAACTGAAGTTCTTTATCCTCTTTTAAAAAAGTAAGCAACTCGATAATTGTTTCTTTTTTAGTTTCAAACGTAAGTAAACCTAAAGGTTCGGATGGAATAGAAATCTTATCGCCAAAATGGTCGGTTAATTTTTGTAGTACAGTCTGGTTGCTTATCTTCCCCATTACTGAATTCCATATTTAGCTAATAGCTCTTTGTATTCCGTAGAGTTTCTTCTACGCAGTGGTTCATTTTTAACCAACTCCTGTAGCTTTAAAACACCACTAAGAATTGCTTCAGGCCGTGGGGGACACCCCGGAACATAAACATCTACAGGAATAATTTCATCTATACCTTGTAAAACGGAGTAGGTATCAAAAATCCCTCCACTTGATGCACAGGCCCCTACGGCTATCACCCAGCGTGGCTCTGCCATTTGAATATAAACTTGCCTTAAAACAGGAGACATTTTTTTTGCGATAGTTCCCATCACCAGCAGCATATCAGCCTGGCGTGGCGAGAAGGATGGCCTCTCTGATCCGAAACGAGCCAGGTCATAATGGGCGCCCATTGTAGCCATAAATTCTATACCACAACAAGATGTAGCAAATGGCAGCGGCCATAATGAATTTGCTCTGGCCAAACCCACCACTTTCTCAAAGGAAGTTGCAAAGAACCCGGACCCCTCAATTCCCGCAGGCATTTCTGCTAATTTTATATCACTCATCCTTATCTTTCAACTAAAACTCACTCCAGGCCTCTGAAATGAGCTGTAAAGTTACAAATTTTAAACTACTTTTTATGCTTAAAACACTTTATTGACACTGCATTTACCCTACTCCCAATCAATTGCTTTTTTCTTAATAATATAGATGAACCCAAGTAACAAAGTACCCATAAAGATGAACATTTCTATCATTCCTTTTACGCCGAAATCACGAAAGTTTACCGCCCATGGATACATGAATATTACCTCCACATCAAATAACACAAACAATATTGCTACTAAGAAATATTTGATTGAAAAGGGTTTTCTGGCATTTCCTACTACTTCAATGCCGGATTCAAAAGGAGTAAGTTTATCTGAGGTTTTACGTTTGGGACCAATTAAGTGAATAATAATCATTGTAGTCACCACAAATCCTAAGGCTACAATGATTTGAAAAATAATTGGTAAGTAACTAATTGGGGCGCTTTGTGTTTCCATAATAAGGCACAAATATAAAATATCTAAATGAAAAGAACTGGACTAGCCAGCTCTTTAAGAACTAATTTCATCCATATAAAATTTATTCTTTTAAGGATGTGTTGGGCGACTATGTGCTTTTAGAAATTACATATTTCGATGTACATTATTTCATCCATCCTGGTAGTCTTATTTTATTTACTACCTAATGCTTTAAGGGCGTCTGTAGAGAATTTATCAGTGGGATCTAAAGCTACCGCTTTCTCGAAATAATCTTTGGCCTTAACTTTATCGGATTTAATATAATAGGCGCCTAAGTTACTATACGCTTCATTCAGATTTTTCTTATTTCGAGGATCAGACTGCCCGTTTTCACGTGATAATATGATTTCAACATACTTTTCATAGTATGGTACCATCAAACCTTTGGGATTTGTTTCATCATCTAACAGACGGCCGATGCGTGCCCGATATAAATAGGGATCGGGCGTAGTTGCAGAACGCTGATTTACATAACTAAAAGCAGAATCGGCCTGCACTAATAAATCTTTACTTGGAGGATTTTGCTTATCGGCAGATTTAGAGGCGTAATCAAAATAATAAGACATGCCGAGATAAAAACTATCGTAAACAATAGTTTTAGACCTGGGATTATTCGCTGCCATTTTATACATTTCCGCGGCCTCGGCATATTTTTTATTTTTAAAAAACGTTAACCCAATATCACTAACCACTTCGGCATTGGTAGAATCAATGGAAACTGCCTTCTTTAGGTTCGCAATCCCCTCTTCCTGGGCACCTGTTTGCATCTGCGCTCTTCCCAAATAAAGATAATCTCTACCGATGATACGGGAAGGGTCTACTTTACTCATAAAATCTTTTATGGCCTGAAGACTTGCCGCATAGTTACCATTCTCATATGCCGAATAAGCCAGATAACGATAAATACGAGGATTTGCCTTATCTAATTGAACCATTGCCTGCGCTTCCTGCTCTAATTCTTTATATTTTTTTGCAAGAACTAAAAAGTCGGCATGGCGCATACGAGATTCAATAGAGCGATCTGTTAGATCCATGTACTTCTCATAATATTGCAATGCCTGGTTAATTCTCGCATCATATTGTTTTTGATCGGACTGAGCCCATAAATAATAGGTTTCTGCCAATTCACGATACGCCGGACCATAGTTAGGATTTGTTGCTATAACACTGTTAAATTCATCAACAGACTCTTGATGGGCCCGAGCTAATTTGTTAATTACACCCAATTCAACTTTAGCACGTACCAAGTTCTTATCCAAATCAAAGGCTGTACGATATTCGCTATACGCTTCACTATTTTTCATTAAACCACGATACGCATCACCTAATGCTAAATGCATTTCGGCGTCCTTATCATTCATAGACCTTGCTTTTTCTAAATACTGCACTGCCTGGTTATAATCTGGGTTGGGGGCATGAATATAGGCCCGGCCAATATAAACCAAAGGTTTAACATCCTTCTTTGAAGTCATTGGGGCTGCTTTGTCAAAATTGGCCTTTGCAGCAGCAACATTATTCGACTCCAGCGCTATAGCACCTAAACCAACGTAGTTTAAAGCAAATTGCCCATTAGCTGCAACACCCTTATTGAATGCAGTTTTGGCTGAATCTATATAATCAGTCTTTAGATATACATTTCCTAAATAGAAATAATTTTCGGCATCGGCAGGCTTTGCCGCTATCAACGCTTTAAGGTTGTTTTTCGCTTTCTGATATTGTTCGGCATCAATGGCCTTTTTTGCATCGGCCAAATTTTGGGCAAAAACGATCGACCCAACCATCATTAATACTATGTTTACTGTTATTACTCTCTTAATCATCTTCATGGCACTAATTTATAATATTATTTTCTAATTCGTATTTCTCTTGGTGGAATGCTGTCTGGAAGTAAGCCTGATTTTAACACGATACGTTGGCCGGTTTCTCCTGCTAAAAATGAGGCTAATCCGGCCCCCAAACCGGGACCTCCCTGACAGTTAATGATATATAAATCGCGGGTTAGTGGATAAACACCTAAAGCTAAATTATTTTGATTAGGCTTATAAAACTTATCTGATCCAGGTTTTCCTATTCTGTTTTTCACACTAAGCACTTTTAAATTATTTACATATTGCTGTAAATCCTCATCCGGTTGCTCCATCCAGTTAACCCCTATTACACCAATGGTACCGGGATTTTTACTTACATATTTTATTACTTCCGGATTTGACTTTAAAGCATAGACTCCTTTTGCTGGTAAAAGTTTAACTCTAGCCATATCCATCAAATATCTAACGGTGCTTGAGTTCGGGTTATCAAATACCAGGTTTTTAATCCTGGCAGGTGTTCCCCGCATCACTTTCAAAATATCATCAACAATAATCAAGCTATCTTTAGCTGATTTATGAGCAATTAATGCAATGCCATCAATAGCAAAACGAGTAACCCGAATTGTAATTTTTTTCTGCTCATATATTTTTGCCTCTTGCGGCGTTAATTTACGAGATACTATGGCAACGCGTGCACTATCATTTAGAAAGTAATGCAGCACTTCGTTTTCTGGTTTATAAGTAGCGAAAATTTTTGCTTTTGGATACATATTGCTAAAAACATACAACTGATCTTCTACAATGGGGGCGAAAGATTCATCAACAACTACTTTAGTAGCACCTGCTGTATAAGATGTTTGCCCTGCAGATTGATCGTTTTGGCATGACGAAAAAACAGAGACCAGTACGAGCAATAAAATAGAATAAACATGATTATTGGACATTTTTAATCTTTTCTGTTTTGTACTAATCTGACGAAGCGAAAAAACGAGTATACGATCAATAATAAACCAAAAAGTATCCGATAGTTTTTTTCTAAAGCGAGTGGAATGGAATTCCAAAATACAATAATGAGGCCCAATACAAGGTAAAAAGCAAACATTACTAGGCCTAAAATAAGG
>JANWIB010000093.1 GCA_025450155.1 Sphingobacteriaceae bacterium | reverse complement strand
TTATATAAATAAGGCGCTACTACTTCTTTACCTTCTTCTATTATGGTTTGATGCATAAATAAACCGACTGCACAAATAATTATTAATAACATAGCCGCTATAGGCAGTAATCTGGCGAAGGCCTGAGGAATACGAATTAAACCGGCAGACCACCCTGCCTGAGCCACAAACTGTATCGCAAGAAATACAGTGCCAGCGGCACAAACACCGGTAAAATAATACGCCATTAATAAAAGATTGGCAAAAGTACGTTCAGCATGATTAGTTAAAAAACCGAATGCAATAGCTGCAATACCGATCACTATTCCGATTAAACTCCAGGTCTTTGCTTTGCCTGAAAATTCAAATCGTTCGCCAAAGTTATGATTATGAGTTCCCATTTGTTTTAATACCTATTTACTATCGTGCTTTTGCAATTGATGCACATACATTACAATTTTCCATCTTTCTGTCGGATTAAGCTGAGAACGATGCGACCCCATAAGATTTAACCCATAAGTAATGGTATGGAAAATTCTACCATCTGTAAGGTCTTTCATAGCACCACCACGAGAAGAATTTCCGGTAGAATAAGAAGGTGGTGCTGGAAATTTCTCATTTTTAATGATAGCTCCATCGCCTTGTCCCTTTTCTCCGTGACAATGAGAACACATGGTTATATACAAAGCCCGTCCTTCTTGTAAATTTATTTTAGTAAGCGAAAGTGGATTTTTCAAGCTGGCTTCAGCTGCAGCCAAACCTTCAGAAGTATTTGGATAATCATCCATTATTTTATCATACCCAACAGGGTTTGTACCCGCAGGAGGAGTCTGGGCTGTTTGTCCGTTAGCAAAGTTTCTGTTTGGCTGATCGTAATTGTATGCTATTGGATCATACATATTTCTTGCATACTCCATTCCAGGCTTTCTTTTATCTCCACAGGAAGAAATTACAGCACCTGCAGTAACCGTTAATAATGCAGCACTTAATATCCTGAACTTATTCATAACTAACATATTTTCTATCGTTGTGCTTAACTTCTACAGCACCAGACTCTTTTAACAAATTATCAATTTTTTCCGGGTATGGATTTGATTGAATATCAATGGCAATAACAAACCGATCATTCGTTGCTCTCATATCCATTACTCTGGGGGCACGTCCGGGGAAAAGATGATTGGCATAGAAAAATGTAAAAACCATTCCAAAAGCGCCAAACAACACCGTTAACTCAAACATAATCGGCACAAAATCCGGCATTGCAAATGCAGGTTTACCGCCAACATTCATGGGCCAGTCATAAACCAACATATAATAAACCATAGAGAAAGCCGTAAGTGTGCCCACAAGTCCAAAGCAGAATGCTGCAATAGGCAAACGAGAACGCTTTATGCCCAATTTAGCTTCAATACCATGAATTGGCATGGGAGTGAAAACATCATATATACCGATGTTATTCTCTTGCAACTTTTCAATCCCATGCATTAAATCATCAGGATTTTCAAAATGTCCTAAAATATAGTTGGTGTTACTCATTGCCTAAGCATTTACATATTCTGGTTGTGAAACACTATCGTATTTAATTAATGATTTTTGATAAAATTCAGCGTGCTCCGTATCAACTTTTTGTTCCCGAATTAATTTTTGCTTCTCTTGATGACTGGAACTCTTCAGAATGAGTTTTACTTCCGCTATAGCAATACCAGGAAGAACCCTTAAGAATAATAAAAATAGTGTAAAAAATACCCCTATTGATCCGATAAACAAACAAACATCCACCACCGAAGGATAAAACATGACCCAGCTGGAAGGAAGGTAATCGCGGTGAAGTGAAGTAACGATGATAACAAAACGTTCAAACCACATACCAATGTTTACCACGATAGAAAGAATCCACGATGCCATAACGCTGGTACGAATTTTTTTAAACCAAAAAAGTTGCGGAGAAATTACATTACATGTCATCATCGTCCAGTAAGCCCACCAATAGGGACCACTTACACGATTTAAGAAGGCATATTGTTCATATTCCACGCCGGAATACCATGCAATAAATAATTCTGTTAGGTAAGCAACTCCTACGATTGAGCCTGTAACGATAATAACTTTATTCATGGACTCAATATGGAACATGGTAATGTAGTTTTCACACTTCATTACTTTCCTTGCTATTAATAACAAGGTTTGAACCATGGCAAATCCAGAGAAAATTGCACCGGCAACAAAATAAGGAGGGAAAATAGTAGTATGCCATCCGGGTTCCAAAGACGTAGCAAAATCGAAAGATACAATGGTGTGTACAGAAAGTACCAGAGGTGTTGATACACCTGCAAGTATCAGGGACACAGCCTCAAAACGTTGCCAGGTTTTTACAGAACCATTCCATCCGAATGAAAGAACGGAATAGATGCGGCGACGTAAGCCTGCGGCCCGATCGCGAACAGTAGCAATATCAGGCAATAAACCTGTATACCAAAAAACAAGTGATACGGAAAAATACGTAGAGATGGCAAAAACATCCCAAATAAGTGGTGAGTTAAAATTAACCCAAAGCGAACCAAATTGATTAGGTAACGGAAAACACCAATAGGCTAGCCAGACTCTACCAAGGTGGGCTAAAATATAGGTAGCGGCACAGATAACGGCAAATATGGTCATCGCTTCAGCAGAACGATTAATCGAGTTTCTCCAATTTTGACGAAAAAGTAATAACACGGCAGAAATCAGAGTTCCAGCGTGACCAATACCTACCCACCAAACGAATCCGGTAATGTCCCATGCCCATCCAACGGTTTTATTTAATCCCCAGGCACCTAACCCTGTCCAAAATGTATAACTAATACTCACCACCCAAAGCAAAGCAAAAAGGGCAGCAACAGTGAATCCGATCCACCATGCTTTGTTAGGTTTGTTTTCTACCGGAGCTAAAATATCATCGGTTATTTTTGAATAGGTAATATTCTCACCAGTTATTAAAGGCTCTCTGAGTATTGATTCGTTATGTGCTGACATATTTTAAAATTCTATAATGAAATAAAAAGCCTATACATTTCTAACTTTTGTTTGATAACCCACCCCGGGCTTGGTATTTATTTCTTCAAGTACATAATAGGTACGTTCATTGCTTAACGCTTTGCTGACTTCAGAGTTGGGATCATTCAAATCGCCAAAGATAATCGCATTGGTAGGACAGGTTTGCTGACACGCTGTCTGAATTTCTAAGTCACGCAAAGGCCGCTTTTCGGTTTTAGCTTGTAGTTTACCTGCCTGAATACGTTGCACACAAAGAGAGCATTTTTCCATCACTCCACGGAATCGGGTAGTCACATCCGGATTTAATACTAACTGGGTAAACTCGTTATTCATATAGTTATCAAAACGGGAATCGTTCCAGTAGTTAAACCAGTTAAACCGACGTACTTTATATGGACAGTTGTTTGCACAGTAGCGTGTACCGATGCAACGATTATACGCCATCATGTTCAATCCCTCCGAAGAGTGTACAGTGGCAAGCACGGGGCAAACAGTTTCGCAAGGAGCATGATCGCAGTGTTGACACAGCATGGGCTGATTAACAACAGAAACATCTTCCATATCCGCTAAGCCCCTAATCTCGTTTTCTTCTGTTATTCCTTTTCCACTTTCATTAAAGGTATAATAACGGTCAATGCGTAACCAATGCATTTCACGACGACGACGAACTTCGTCACGGCCTACAACCGGAACGTTGTTCTCCACCTTACATGCCACAATACAAGCACCACAGCCCGTACACGCATTTAAATCTATTGCCATTACCCAACTATGTCCGGGTTGCTTATGTTCTGGCCATAAATCGTAAGATTTATGCTCGCCATGAGATTTTCCAGTTCCTGCGTAAGGATCTTTCTTATACTCGTTAAAGGTTGTTTCCCGAATAATGTTACGTCCCTCGTAAGAATGGTGCGTTTGAGTCTGGGCCAACTCGTACTTTCCTCCTGTCTTGCTGATAACAGCAGTAGTCACCGTTTGGAAGGTTCCATTGGCATAATTGATTAATGGATAAGCATTTTTACCAACTTCATTTCCTGCTTTGCCGGCTTTTGAACGTCCATATCCTAAAGCGACAGAAACACTTCCTATGGCCTGACCCGGTTGGAATAATGCCGGAAGTGTAATTGAATGCTTACCGGTTTTGATTTCTAATAGGTCAAATTCTGCAATACCTAATTTTTCTGCATGTTTTGGATTAATGGCGATATAATTGTCCCACGTTACTTTTGATACCGGGTCCGGAAGTTCCTGCAACCAGGCATTGTTTGCATATTTACCATCACGTAAAGCTACTGACTGATATAAATGAAGTTCCACGTTGATAGATTGGGCACCATATGCATCAATCTTCTCATTAGTTTCATTACCACCACGAGCCAAAACTTGGCTGGCATTGATTATAGTTTGAGCTACGGTATTCAAATCACGGGAAAAAGTATAGGCACCAGCAGGTTTAGCTCCTGTAGATACAGAACCTGTTTGTAACAACTCTTTCCAGGTTTTACCTGCTGCCGGAAGAATACTTTTCTCCCAATTATTTTTTACGTAGGCATAGTAATCTTTAACAGGATTATCTGACCAGATTAACAATCCTTGCTCTGCAGAACGGCCATTATAAACCGGATTGATTGTTGGCTGAACAATGGTATAATATCCCGCTACAGGATTAGCATCAGACCATGATTCCAAATAGTGAAGATTTGGAGCGATAACATTGCATAAAGAAGCCGTTTCATCTATACGATCTGCAAAAGAAACTTTTAAACTTACTTTAGACAAGGCATCCGAAAATTCTTTTACATGCTTATAATCATAAGCAGGATTACTATTTAAGAAAAAAACAGCTCCTACTTCGCCACGCTTCAATTCGTTTATGAAATCAACAAATTCGGCATCGTTGCCCGCATACTGATACGATGGATTGTCTAAATCAATAGTGGTTCCGTAACTACCGAGTAAGGAATTAATGGCATTTACGAGTATTTGTATAGAAACATCATTAGAGCCGGAAACAACAAGGGCTTTTCCTTTTGCTGCTAAAAGTTCTTTTGCAGCTAATGCGATAGCATTCTCGGCTTTTAAAGATAGCTTTTTAGCACCCACTAAAGCTGTGCCGCCTAAAGCACGGTATAAAATAATTAAAGCTGACCCTTCTTCTGATGGTTTTAAAGCAATTCTTGCATCAGCATTCATTCCAGTTAAAGACATTCCTGCTTCAAACTGAATATGACGAGACATCTTGTTATTTTTAAGAGATTTGATGCCTCGATTTGCTACATACTGGCGGTTAAACTCTAAAGGAGAAATCCATGTACCCAGAAAATCTGCTCCGAAACTTACAATAACATCCGCTTTGTCAAAAGAATAATGTGGCAAAACGGCTTTACCAAAGCTATTCTCGTTTGCTTTTACAATTCCTGTATAAGAAACCGCATCCGACTGAATCAGTTTGGTGGCAGGGTATTTAGCAGCAAAATCAGCAATAACGGCTTTGGTTGAGGGGCTATTAATGGTTGATGCTACAATACGTATTTTCTTACCCGATGCCTGCACTTTATTCAATTCGCTTTTTACAAATGAATCTACAGCAGGCCATGAAGCTGATTCATTATTCAACTTAGGAGTTTTTAATTTAG
Source organism: Sphingobacteriaceae bacterium (assembly GCA_025450155.1). GTDB lineage: Bacteria > Bacteroidota > Bacteroidia > Sphingobacteriales > Sphingobacteriaceae > JANWIB01. The sequence continues at coordinate 437 of JANWIB010000093.1, read as the reverse complement.
ATACATCATAAAGCTCTAAAATAGAAGCCTGGCCTACCGCATCTAAACTGCCTTTGCCTAAAACGCAGTTTGGATTTCCCTCAATTTTAATTGGCCGACCTTCGCGTGTTTTTACTAAAACGCTATGGCCATTAAAACTTGAGACATAATAGTTGGGAATGCCTGGAACAACTTCTTCCGGCTTTACAAGATATGGAATAGACTTATGAACGGGAGCACGCTCGCAGGCAGCAAGTGTAACCGCACCCAAACCAAAACCTAAAGCCTTCAAAAAGTCTCTACGTGGAGCTACAGTACTCAAACCCGCTTCATTAAGCACTTCCTCCATTGGAAGCGATTCCGCAAATTCGTTTTTATTTTTTTCAACAAATTCCGGAGTGTTTTTAAGCTCTTCTAGACCCTTCCAGTATTTTTTATTGCTTTCCATTTAAGCTGTA
>JANWIB010000092.1 GCA_025450155.1 Sphingobacteriaceae bacterium | reverse complement strand
TTTTGGATTGATAGTAAATTAAACCAGGGATCAACGTTTTACTTTCTTATTCCTCTTCCCGAGAGTGAAAAACAAAATAAACCTGTTACAGACCATCTAACTTATTATAAAAGTGACGGCCTGGAAATTGAATTTAACAAAAAAAAGCATTGGCTTGAGGCGAATTGGTTTGGTTATGTGAATGCTGAATCTTCTAAAAATGGTGCTATGATCATGGCAGATATTTTTTCTAAAAACAAATGCTCTAAAGTATTAAATGATAATAGTCTCATAAAAAATAACTGGTCTGAAATTTCAGATTCAGTGCGAGATGAGTGGTTTCCTATGATGGAAAAAATCGGATTAAAATATCTTGCATGGGTTTATTCCACAGAAAATACATTTGTTGAATTGGCAGTTAAAAAAAGTGTAGATATATCGAACTCTAATATTATAATCCGGCTATTTACAGATAGAAAAAAGGCTATTGCATGGTTGGATAAACAGAAAAGCGAATAATCCGCTTACAATCCATTGTCAATCATATCCAAATACAATTTCCACAAGCATAATTAATAAAAATCATAGCAGATCTTTTAATACAGCCCAGATATTTTCTGCTACAATTTTATACCCCTCAGGGGTAGGATGAATACCATCTTTAAGATTTAATTCGGGGTTTCCTGCAACGCCATTCAACATAAAAGGCACCAATGCCATATTATTTCTTTTGGCTATTTTTTGAAAGACTTCTCTAAATTCAACCGCATATTCACTTCCCATATTTGGAGGCACTTCCATTCCTAATAAAACTTGTTTTGCATTCGGATATCGTTTTTTAACCTTATCCACAATAACCTGTAAATTTTTAGCAGTTTCGTCTACCGGAATTCCTCTTAATCCATCATTTGCCCCAAGCTCAAGTACAAAAACATCAACCCGTTGCTTTAAAAGCCATTCAATTCTGTTTTTTCCTGCAGCGGTAGTTTCTCCACTTAAGCCGGCATTAATTACCTTATAAGGGAGTTTCAATGAATCAACCTTTTTCTGTATTACAGATGGAAAAGCATCAGCCACATCGTCTAAACCGTACCCTGCAGTCAGGCTATTACCAAAAAATAAGATCGTTTTTATTTCCTTCCCGGAAGTATTTCCCATTTTATTAGACACCTGTTTGCTTTCTTCATTATTATTTGATGTGTTATTGCATCCTATAAATAATATCAACAGAAAAAAGCAGAATAAATTTACCTTACACATAAAGTTTTGAAACATGTGAGTGCTATTTAAGTTTAGCAATTGCTGTACCTTCGAAATGTAATAATTTAATTTTAAACACAAGCCGGTATCCGGCTTTTAACAAAATATAGTGCAGAATATATTAACAGTTCAAAATCTCGGAAAAAACTACCAAAGTGCGGGGCGTACACTAAAAATCTTAGATAAGATTAATTTCTCTATAGAAGAAGGCTCTACAGTAGCCATTGTGGGGCCATCAGGCAGCGGTAAAACGACACTTCTCGGCTTATGCGCAGGCTTAGATAGGTCTAATTCTGGTAGCGTAGAATTAAATCATATCCGGATAGATCTATTAAATGAGGATGAACGGGCGCAAATTAGAAGCAAATACGTAGGATTTATTTTTCAAAACTTTCAACTATTACAGACACTTACAGCCTTAGAAAACGTAATGGTGCCTTTAGAGTTGCGTGGCGAGAAAAATATTCGCTCTAGGGCGCTTGAACTTTTGGATAAGGTCGGCCTGGCCGATCGGGGGCATCATTATCCGGCACAACTATCTGGTGGCGAACAGCAGCGGGTTTCGCTGGCAAGAGCTTTCTCTAATAATCCTAAAATATTATTTGCCGATGAGCCTACCGGGAATCTTGATGCAGAAACCAGCGAGAAGATAGTGAAGTTGATTTTCGATCTGAATAAAGAAGCAGGAACAACCCTGATTTTAGTAACACATGATTTGGATTTAGCCACTAAAACACAACGTATATTGCATATTAAAGGCGGAACTATTGTAAATGATGAAAGACTAACGGTTCAGGAAAAATGAGGATTTTAGAAAGCCCTGTAAAAGTATCCTGGCTTTTTAAAATGGCCTGGAGAGATAGCCGCCGGAATCGCCCCCGGTTGTTTCTTTTTACTTCCTCCATTATTATGGGTATAGCGGCTTTGGTTGCCATTTATTCCTTTGGACACAATTTACGCCAGGATATTGATAAACAAGCCGCAACACTAATTGGAGCTGATCTTGTCATATCTACAAATAAAAAAGTAAGCCCGGATTTGCAAAAGCTGTTGGATTCATTAGGAAACCAACAATCCAAGGAGCAAAGTTTTGCCTCCATGATTTATTTTCCTCGAAACAAGGGCACCCGGTTAGTTCAAATCAGAGCTATTGAAGGCAATTTTCCATATTATGGAACGATAGAAACTATACCCCTCAAAGCAGCGGCAGCATTTAGAAATAAGCAGCAAGCGTTGGTAGATAAAACCCTAATGCTTCAATTTAATTCCAGAGTTGGCGATCAAATTAAAGTAGGCAAAGTAACCTTTACCATTGTCGGCATAGTAAATAAAGTCCCGGGCCAAACAGGCATTGTTACTTCTATTGCGCCAATTGTATACATACCTCTGCGCTATTTAGAACAAACCGGCTTATCACAAAAAGGCAGCCGGATTAATTATAATTTTTACTACAAATACAATAAGCCCGCTGACGTAGAGAAATCAGTAAAGCATATTGAACCACGACTTGAAAAAGCAGGGATAGACTATCAAACGGTCGAATCAAAAAAAAGAGATACCGGAAGGTCGTTCCAGGATTTAACTGATTTTCTCTCTCTGGTAGGGTTTGTCGCCCTTTTACTAGGCTGTATAGGAGTTGCCAGCGCCATTCATATTTATGTAAGAGAGAAAATAGAAGCCATAGCTATTTTACGTTGTTTGGGAGTTACCTCATCTCAGGCCTTTTTAATTTACCTTATTCAGATTATGAGCCTGGGAATCATTGGTGCTTTTATAGGCGCTGTTTTGGGCACCCTGATTCAGCAAGCTTTGCCAATGGTATTAAAAGATTTGCTACCCCTCGAAATTACAGCAAATATTTCATGGCTTGCAATGCTGCAAGGCTTAGCCTTAGGAGTTACTATTTCGCTGCTGTTTGCCCTGTTACCCCTAATCGCTATCCGTAATATTTCGCCCTTAAATACGTTACGTCTATCTTTTCAGGAAATCCGGCTCTTTCGTGATCCTTTAAAATGGATAGTTTATTTTAGTATCCTCTTGTTTGTAACAGGCTTTGCCTATTTTCAGTTAAATAGTTTACCCCTGGCATTATATTTTACAGCAGGTATTCTTGCCACTTTTTTAGTTTTATCGGCCATTGCATGGTTAATTAGGTGGTCAATCCATCGCTATTTTCCTTCTACATGGAGTTATTTATGGCGTCAGGGCCTGGCTAATTTATTCCGTCCACAAAATCAAACCTTAATCCTAATGGTTTCTATCGGTTTAGGAACCACACTTATTGCAACCCTGTTCTTTGTGCAGGATATTTTAATGAACAGGGTAACCTTATCTGCCAGTGGCAATCAACCCAATATGGTACTTTTTGATATTCAAACCAATCAGAAAGAGGCCATTGCCCGTTTAACCCGGCAACAACATTTACCCATTATTCAGCAGGTACCCATAGTGACTATGCGGATAGAGGAGATAAACGGTAAAAATGCACTTGACGTGAAAAAAGATAGTGCGCTTGCAACATACAGTCGTGCACTTAACTCAGAATTGCGGGTAACCTTTCGCGATTCACTTACCAATACAGAAAGAATTACATCTGGGAAGTGGCAGGGCAATGTTTCTTCTGATGGTACAATCTATATTTCGATCGAAGAAGGTTATGCCAAACGAATACATGTCGATATAGGAGATAAAATACTATTTAATGTACAGGGAGCCCTAATACCTACAGTAGTTGGAAGTTTCCGCGAAGTAGATTGGAATAGAATTCAAACTAATTTTAGGGTAGTTTTTCCTAAAGGAATATTAGAAGATGCACCACAGTTTCATGTACTCGTTACCCGTGTGCCCTCCAGCCAGGCATCAGCATTCTTTCAACAAGCCGTTGTACGAGCCTTCCCGAATGTTTCTATAATTGATTTGGACCTGGTATTAAACGTATTAGATGATCTTTTAGATAAAATCGCATTCATTATCCGGTTTATGGGAGCTTTTAGTATGATTACCGGATTGATAGTACTCATTGCCTCTGTTTTGATCAGTAAATACCAACGTATTCAGGAAAGTGTTTTGTTACGAACCATAGGAGCCAGCCGGAAACAAATTTTAATGATTACAGCTATAGAATACTTCTTTTTAGGGGCATTGGCCTCCGCTACGGGTATAATACTTTCTATAATTGGTAGTTGGATTTTAGCTAAATATAGCTTTGAAACAGCCTTTTCACCTTCATTTATACCTGTACTCATTCTATTTCTGTCTATTTCCGCACTTACCGTTATAATAGGATTAGTTAACAGTCGGGGAATATTAAACAGGCCTCCATTAGAGATCCTTAGACAGGATGTTTAAACAGCGCCATAAATTAAATAAGATGAAACCATCATGTGCCGCGATATACAAACCGAAACGAATAAAACGGCCGGCACATGATAGCTTCATCACCATTTAAAAAACAATTTAAGCTAATGAAAACTTTACAATTAATTATTTCGGTGTTCTTAATTACAATAATTTCTTTTGATGCCTATTCACAACAGGTGAACCAAAAATACATACTGGTAGTACATGGAGGTGCCGGCACTATTCTTAAAAAAAACATGACGGCCGAGAAGGAAGAAGCCTATCGGGTTGCCTTAATCGAAGCAATAAAAGCCGGGTATAATCTTTTAAAAGCCAATAAATCCAGTCTTGACGCCGTAGAAGCAGCCATTCGTGTATTAGAAGACTCTCCCTTATTTAATGCCGGAAAAGGTGCGGTCTTTACTAATGATGGCAGAAATGAATTAGACGCTTCTATAATGGATGGAAAAAATCTTGCAGCAGGAGCCGTTGCCGGGGTAACAACTATTCGCAACCCGATTAGTGCGGCAAGGGCTGTGATGGAAAAATCTGAACATGTAATGATGATTGGCAAAGGAGCAGAGAAGTTTGCAAAAGAAGTAGGTTTAGAAATAGTAGATCCCTCTTATTTCTACACACCAGACCGCTGGAATAGCTTGCAAAAAATATGGAAAGAAGATTCAATTAAAAAGAATCAGGACAAGGCCGATGAAAAATCTTTAAAATTAGGCATAGAAAATAAAGATAATAAATTTGGTACAGTAGGGGCCATAGCGCTTGATTCTAAAGGAAATTTAGCTGCTGGTACATCTACCGGAGGGATGACTAATAAAAAGTTTGGTCGCGTGGGAGATTCACCTATAATCGGAGCCGGTACCTATGCAAATAATAATACAGTAGCTGTTTCAGCAACCGGTTGGGGCGAATTTTTTATCAGAAATGTAGTAGCTTATGATGTTTCGGCATTAATAGAATATAAAGGCTTTTCGGTAAAAGAAGCCAGCCGGATGGTTATTAATAAGGTAGGAAAATTGGGTGGAGATGGGGGAATAATTGCCTTAGATAAAAACGGCAATATGGCCATGCCTTTTAATACCGAAGGGATGTTTCGTGGGGCTATAACTGAGGCTGGGAAAATTGAAGTACGGATTTATAAGGATTAAAAACAAGTTCATTTTCTATTGTTAATCAAAGAGTTATAACATAAATCAACTTAAAATTTAATTTATGTTAAAAATTTAAACTTCTTATCCCTCTTCCCGTATAACCCTTTTTCCCGTTAGGATAATGATAAAAGTTTTTTCAGAGCGGAGTCCCCTATATGTATTCGTTTTTCTTTTTCTGGTTTTTATTTCTTTAACAAAGATTAAAGCCCAGGATAAGATTGTTGATAGTTTACTTAGTAAGTTAAAAGTAGCTTCAAATGATACCAATAAGGTTAAATTATTAAATAATCTTGCCACCGAAAATTTTGCCATTGATCCTTCAAAGGCTAAAATATATGCCGAACAGGCACTAAATCTTTCTAAAAAACTCAATTACATTAAAGGTACAGCCACTTCATACCATTTAATAGCTGTCTCTTTCTCCCTTCAAAATTATTCCGCCCTTGCACTAAATGCCGAGATCGAAGCAATTAGAGCCGCCGAAAAAATAAAGAATTTTGAATTAATTGCCAGAGCCTATAATTCCATTGGTAATAATTATGCTCGGTTATCGGATATTGAAAATGCTTCAAAAGCATTTAAAAAGGCTTTAAATGCAATTGGTAAAGCCAATGATAAAAGTTTCTCCGCGGCCATTATTCATAATTTTGGATTGCTCTATATCCAACAAAAACAATACGATAAGGGCTTGTCATATTTGTTTAAGTCTACCGAATTAAGCCGTAAAAAAGGAAATGATCAATGGCTGGTAGAAAATTACTATGAAATTGGAGTTGCCTACGAAGAATTGAAAGAGCATGGTAAGGCAATAGAATTTGCCGAAAAATCGATTGATATTTCACAAAAAAGAGGTTATACACCAGCAGAGGTCAATGCTTACCGTTTACTAGGAGTAATTTATGGAAATCAGAAAAACTATAAATTATCCAACCAATATTTCCATAAAGGTTTAAAAAAAGCGTTTAAATCACAGCTACAGCAAGAGCAAATACAATTGTTTCAGGCATATTCTGAGATGTTAGAACAACAACACAAATATGCGGAAGCCTTACACTATGCAAGAAGTCACGATAGTCTGAATAAACTGTTACATAATGAAGTAGCAGAAAAAGCCGTTATACAGAACCTGGAGCAAATCGAAAAACGCCAAAAAAACCTTGAAAACAACCTGGTTAAGAAAGATGAATTATTAAAGTGGGCAGAAATAAAGAGAAACAATCAATTGTTATACGCAACAATTGTGGCCCTGATCATAGTAATCGCTTTTTCAATAATCCTCATTTTAAAAAATCGCTCAATCAAAGAAAAAAACCGTTTGCAGGGACTCCAATATATCCAGATACAACAACAAAAAAATAAGGTCGAAGAGTTAAATAATATAAAAGATAAACTATTTTCAGTTATTGCTCACGATCTTAGAAGCCCCTTTACCTCATTTAGAAACATGATTGACCTTTATGATGAAGATATTTTATCCAAGGAAGACATTGGTTTCCTTTTGAAGCAAATAAGTAAAGAGGCAAGTAATATAAACGCTTTACTGGACAACCTGTTAATCTGGGCCAAAAGCCAAATGGAAGGCTTTAGATTAAACTCAAGGCCAATTTCAATTAAAAAAGTATTTAACGAAGTTATATATCATCAAAGAAATGCCATTAATAATAAAAATCTTGCTATAAAAGATACCATTACTGCAGAAGATTTTGCCAATGCCGATTATGAAATGACCAAGGTAATTGTTAGAAATCTGATGAGTAACGCAATAAAATTCACACCTGAGGGGGGAACCATTTCGCTCTCATGCCAGAAGAAAAACAATCTATTAGAGATTGCCGTAAGTGATACAGGAATAGGCTTGTCTGAAAATCAGAAACAATATTTATTTAATGGAGACTTTTATACAACCAAAGGCCTTAATAATGAGAAAGGTACCGGTATTGGCCTGCAAATTAGTAAAGATTTTATAGAAAAACATCAAGGAACCATATGGGTCGAAAGCGAAGTACAAAAAGGTAGCATTTTTTATTTCACCCTGCCTGCTGGAGTAGCTACCGGAATAGTACCAGAACGAGATATAAGCTTAGAAAGAGATCAAACACCGTTGCTAAACAATAGGAGCAGAAATACGTTAGAAGAAGATCTCGAATCTCAATCAGCACAAGATCAATACGCGTTACTTGCCAAAGTAACTAACGGTACAGTTTATGATCTGGATATTAAAAATGGTACAATTATATGGAACGAGGGGCTATTCTTAAACTTTGGATATACAGATCAAACTACCGATCTAAATTGGCGTAGCAGTCGGATTCATCCCCACGATGTTAAAAATGCCGAAGAAAGCTTATATGCAGCCCTCCAAGATAAATCATCCACATGGCGTTACGAGTATCGCTTTCGGAATTCCGAAAATAAATATAAGTATGTTCAGGATCGTGCTTTGATTTTGTTTGATGATGAAGGATCACCTCTAAGAATGATTGGCGTTATAGAAAATATTCAAGAGCGAAAAGATGCTTCGGCCGAAATGTTCCGTTTATCCTTAGTAGCACGCAACGTTACAAACCTGGTAGTAATTACAGATTATGAAGATAAAGTAGTTTGGGTAAATAATGCGTTTGAAAAGCATACCGGCTATAAATTAAATGAAATTATAGGTATTAGGCCAAGAGATTTTTTAGGTGGGCCTGACACCAACAAAGAAGTATTAGATTCCTTAGATAATTATGTGCAAAAACACGAACCGGTATCTGTAGAAATACTTAATTATACTAAAGCAGGAGACCCATATTGGACTCATATAAATTGTACACCTTATTATGATCCCTTATTTAATAATATAGGATATGTCAGTATCCAAACCGTTGTAACAGATCGCAAACAGAAAGAACAACTCATCCTGGATAAAAATGAAGCATTAAGAGAAATTGCCAGAATAAGTTCTCATGAAGTGCGGAGCCCCTTATCTTCAATTATGGGTTTAGTTACACTCTTGCAAGAACCTTCCAATCAGGTCGAGTTTGAAGAATACCTGAAGTTATTACATCTAAGTTCCAAACAATTAGATGCCATAATACATAAAATACATCACCACATAACCAGCTTCGATGAGATGGTTGATGACTAGTAAAAATTGGATTGTCGTTTGATTAAGCAGGACATTGTAAAACAAAATATTTGACCCGTATCTTGCTCGCTTTTTTATTTCAACCGCTCCCCGATGTTAACTGATTACTTTTTGATCAAGCAAAAAGTAATGAAGAAAATAAGATATAAACATTTTATGGATAAAATGGAGTGATGCATATTTAGTTCTATATATGACTGAAGTTGAAAATCTAATCGCACACCATGTTAAATATAACACGTTTTTGCTTCCCCAACTTTTACTCAGTTACTATTATCTTAAAGTACCTCCAATAGATTAGATTTTAATTATAAATTAAAGGGAAGGCCAAAGTTCAGGCGGTATTTAGTTTATTAACATTCGTAGTTTTTATTAACATTAGTGAAATACACGTTATTTTTTGAAACATTACTTTCAGTATTTCCGTACAAGGGCTTATGTTGTAACCTATACTAAAAGAATTAACCCATGGTACGCAATCTTTTTCTCTCATTTATATTTCTTTTAACTGTTTGTTTAAATCTACAGGCACAAGAAGGATCCTTAGGTATAGGGACCGCAAACCCCAATCCAAAGGCGGCTGTGGACATCTCTTCTACAAGTAAGGGATTACTTATACCCAGGTTAACGGAGGCTCAAAGAGACGCCATAGCTACGAATGGTGTTTCCCAACCCGATATTGAGGGTATGATAATCTATAATAAAGATAGAATGGCAGCCGACATCTGGCTCAAAGATAAGTGGGTTCGTTTGCCTGGCCAGGGGGGCAGTGGTACCAGTACAGCCATTTTAAATGGAACCACTGATCCTGGAGCTATTGGCAATCCGGGCGATTACTATATTAACACCAGTACCACCACATTTTTTGGCCCTAAAGCCGCCGATGGTACTTGGCCACCCGGGGTACCTTTGGTTGGGCCCGGCAGTGTTAACACTACAAACATTGCCAATTCAGCCGTAACTGTAGAAAAAATTCAGCAGGGCGCTGCTAATCAGGTACTAACTACCAATGCGGCAGGAACCGCTGTTGAATGGGCCACATTAAATCTAAATACCCTGCAACCCGGAACCGCCAATCAGGTATTAACTACCAATGCAGCAGGAACTGGCGTTGAATGGGCTACCTTAAATC
>JANWIB010000091.1 GCA_025450155.1 Sphingobacteriaceae bacterium | reverse complement strand
TTTCAACAAAAGGTAAAAGAATCATGGGCGCTATCATTCTGCCAGAAACATCACCCGAAGTATTGAATGACAGATCCAGGCGGCTGCCATAACGAATACGTTCCAAATCTGTATAATTTTTGATATAATTAATTTCCTTTTTCAAAGAAACGCTGTTTTCTGAAGCCTCATAAAGCATATAATTCATTAATTCGGACAATTTTAGAACGGTCTTGGGAGCTTGATCTGATTTTTGAAGGGTTAGCGAGTACAAATTATTTAAGGTGTTAAACAAAAAATGAGGATGTATTTGTGTTTTCAAAAAGTTGAGTTCTGCCAACAATTTTTCTCTAACCAGCTCTTCGGACTGTTTTCGGTATTGATACCATTGTTTTAATAATTCGATCATTACGGTAAAGGCAACAAGAGAATTAATAGGAGCGGCGTATTTTAGAATAAGATAAGGCGTTAATCGCAGCTCATCTACCGGTATACTGGAAAAATGAAACAAAAGAAGCCATTGGATGGCTCCCCCAAGGGCTATTAACGGAATAATAAATAAGAAATAACGAAAATATTTTTTGAGAAATAAATACCTCGGCATTAACCAATACAGGTTGAGATAGACCACAATTAACTTAACCGGAAGGAATAGAAAACCCCAAAAAGATACTCGAGGGTAATCGCTACTATATGGTATCCACGCAAGGTTATTAAACAAGAGATAAATCACCCAAAACCCAACATGGATAAGCAATTTGTTCCCCTTCCCAAAATCCATTTTAAGTGCCATTACCAACAAAATTGAGACATATTTTATCGTTTTTTGTTTTTTTCGACGAATAACCAGATCTGAATGCTTTTCTACCCCCATTAGGGGCTAAACGCCTGAAACAATATTGAAAAAGTAACGTGCCAGTTAATCAACGCTGTTAGTCTAATTTCCGAAAAATAATGCCGATAGCTGTGTTTTTTTGTACAAAAACCATCAAAGTTATGAAAAGCGGTTATTTAAAAATGAGAATTACCGGATTTGTCCTATCGGTTCTGCCTCTTTTGTTTTTATGTGGCTTTAAACCAGATGACCCCCCAATAGTAAAAAAAGTAACGATAACCCGGATAAGTGACCCGATAAAAATTGACGGCAAATTAGATGAACCTATATGGAACACCATTGCCGGGATTGGGGATTTTATAAACCATTGGCCTATAGACACAGGACTTGCAAAATTGCAAACAGAGGTAAAACTGGCATACGATGACAGTTATATCTACATAGCGGCTAAGTGTTATACTGCCGCTCCACCGATTTTACAAACATTGAAACGGGATATGAATACATGGTCGAATGACGGCTTTTATATAGTTTTAGACCCGGTGAACCAGCACATTTCCGGATACCTGTTCGGCGTAAATGCAGGAGGGGCACAAACCGATGGAATTATTGAAATAAATGATCTGACTACCGATTGGGATACGAAGTGGTTTGCCGAAGTAGCCCCAAATGAGGGGTATTATATTGTAGAAATGGCTATACCCTACCAGGCGCTTCGTTTTCCGCCGGGCGGAAAACAGTGGGGTATTAATTTTATCCGGAGTGATATGCACAATAACCTTTACTCCACCTGGGCCTATATTCCTTTGCAATTAAACGGATACAATCTGAATTATAACCCCAATATGGAGTGGGCTGAAGCTCCAAAAGTTTCTCAGGGGAAAAATGTTATTCAACCTTACGCCATAAGCACTGTTAACCGTACCTATACTGCGGGTAATTTCCAATCAAATAATGTCAAACCTAACTTTGGCGCCGATGCGAAACTGGCATTATCTTCTTTTTTAAATTTAGACTTAACGACGAATCCTGATTTTTCGCAAATAGATGTTGACCAACAAATTATTAATCTCGGCTATACTGATATCCTGTTGCCAGAGCGAAGAACATTTTTTCTCGAAAACAATGATTTGTTCAGCAATTTTGGCGTAGGGCCAGTTAAGCCATTTGTCTCTCGTAAAATTGGTTTAACAACAGATGGCCGGCCAAAAACTATCTTTGGGGGGGGGCGCCTCACCGGAAATCTGAACAACCAATTGCGAATCGGAGTTATGGACGTACAGACAAACCGTTTTGAAAGCGAAAACCAACAGAATTATTTTGTAGGCGTATTTGAACAAAAGTTATTAAAACGCTCGAATATAAAAGGCGTGTTTACCGACCGCCTGGGTTTTAATAAACAAGGTGGGATTAGCAGTAAAGATTTTAACCGCTTAGCCGGCTTGGAGTTTAATTATAACTCTGAAAACAACTTAACTCATGCCGCTGCCAAATTTCATTACACATTCAATAATTTCGGGAACGATAAGGGGCAGTTGTTTTTACTAAATTATGTCTACAGCGGGCGAATATGGGCAACTAACTTTTGGTATATTGATGCGGGTGATCATTTTAATCCGGAAATGGGTTTCTCACCTTATAACGTTTATTTTGATGCGGATGCCAACAAAATTCAACGCAAAGGCTATCGGCAGCTTTGGAACACCACTACGCGATATTTTTACCCTAAAAACGGCTTTATAAATACCATCTCGTTAGCCGCGGAAACCTACGGAAATTTATTTAGCGATGGCACCTTGTGGGAAGCCAGAAATCAGATTACAGGGAGTATTGATTTTAAAAACACCTCCAATTTTAGACTATTTGCCAACCATTTTGTCACACGCTTGCCCTTTCCAAGCAAACTGGCAGGACAAAGGGTCAATCCCGGTCGTTATAGATTTGGTGTCTATCATACCGAATACAAAACCGATAACCGTAAAAACATTAGTTTGAATATGTTGGCAGAAGCCGGAGATTATTACGGGGGTTATCGCTATACCTACGGCGGGGGAATAACCCTTAGAAAACAACCCTTATTAAACATTGATCTGGGCACCAACATCAATAACATTCAATTAAATAACAAGAATATTGACCTGCTATTACTAAACTCTAAAGTAGAATTAAATTTTTCGAAAAATTTGTTTTGGACGACCTTTCTGCAATACAATACACAGGCTAAAACCTTTAATGCAAACAGCCGATTTCAATGGCGTTTCAGACCTATGTCTGATTTATATTTGGTATACACTGATAACTATGAAACCGATATATTTCAACCTAAAAATAGGGCAGTGTCATTGAAATTGAACTACTGGCTTAATCTTTAAGATTAAGAGATGTATAGCTGGTTGATACGGCCAGAAATTCCGGCCTTATTTTTGTTTTAGCGCTTTTTGCGCAATTGCAAATAATCGAGATAATAAAGCACCTTTAAAGAGAGGTTGTTATTTTGCGGGGAATTTATAATATGGTCAAAGTTTCTCCCGTAATTCTTCCTGATATCCGAATCATTTTCTGAAGATGAGTCTTTCCAGGCTATACTAAACTCACTTCCAGGAGCAAATTGCCAGGTATAAACCATATCTACATTAAACACATTATAACTCCGGTTTTTATTTTTAGTGTAACCGGCATAATTCTCCAGATAACCCCTCTCTGTAAGCTTATAAAAATTTAGGTTATTGCGGTCTGACCAATAATGTCGTCCACGAAGGGTGATACCCATGCGATTGTTGAAGGTATATTTAACATTAATAATGCCTTCTATGGTTCTTCGATCGTACCTGGAAAAAATAATATCATCTCCTACTTTATCTATCCACCCTGCAAAATTAAATCGCGGCTCAACTTCTAGCTCGGTACCTAAAGATAACTTATTAGTTACACGGAAATTTTGATGAAATCCTGTGCCATATCCCCAACCATCAAAAAGATTATTTTTACGATAAGAAAAATAAGCGCCTCCGCTATACCGTTTAGCGCTGTTGGTGTTCAAAGAAATATTAAAACCATAGTTTTCCGGATAATGATACACCTTTCCGGCTGTACGCGATTCATAAAAATCATTCCCCCATTTTTGCCAATCAGCAACAAGCTCAACAGACCAAAAGTTTTTAAATTCAGTCCATATTCCGGGATATATGCCAAAAGATTGGTAAACCATGGGTTTAAGCCGCTGAGAATATTTAACGTCTAACCAACTCTCTAACACATTGTACCAGGTACTCGGTTTATAAATACTATAGCTGGCAGATGTGTAATGGTCAAGGTAGTTATTGTTGGTAAAAAAACCCATATCGCTGGGGTCAAAGTCTTTATCTGATAATTCCTGTTTATACTTCCATCTAAAATTTCCGCTCTTTTTTCCGACAGATACATTATAGAAGAAACCTGTTCTGTCATCTTCAGTACCAGATTCTTTTAAATAGCTCATCTTACCCGAACCACTAATAAAATACCTGTTCTTTTTATCATTCAATGTAAACAAGAGGGCCGATACATTAGCATCATAAGCAGAGCCCTGACGCAGAACATTGGTGTTTAAAAAAGAAAGAGATGAATTATTTTTTAAAGACTGGTCAAAAACAAGTATGTTATAGTTAGTTAAAGGTTGATTTTCAATGGTTCGAATTTCACCTGTAACCGTATTTTTTATTGTCGCAAACACTCTCTTAGTAACCGCATTAAATACCCCTATACCAAGTCCATTTGCTGTTCGTCCTGAAATTTTTGTAGCATTAATCAGCTTACTTTCATCTGGGTTTTTAATAATCTCTTCATTTGCTGCTAACTGGCCACTAAAGTCTCGCTTATAGGTGGGAAAAGAGCCTATTCTACGCGAATAAAAAAGTTCTCCCTTGTTAAACAACTCGGTGCCCTCTGTAAAAAATTGGCGCTGTTCATCATATTTTATCTCAAATGGCGTTAGATTTAGTTGAAGATTATCAGACTGAACCTGTCCAAAATCAGGAATCAGTGTCATGTCTAAAGTAAAACTTTGATTAATGCCATATTTAACATCCATACCCCCATTAAGAGAATTGGTTGTATTTTTTATGTAGGGTAAATTAACTGGATAGTGATTAACATAACTGGATATATACGGCGAGAACGATAAACGCAAAGGAGCTTTAATGTCCTCAATATGAGTTAATTCTCCGGCCTGGTTTATGAAACCGTTTATTTTTGGATCAATATGACTCCAAAAAAGTTGCTGCTGTGCTTTTTGCCTTTTTCGCATAAAATTAATGCCCCAGGTTTGAATGCTCTTGTTTGAAAAACGAAGAGCTGAATAAGGAATTTTCATTTCAACAGACCATCCTTCATTATCTATCTTCACTCCACTCTCCCAAACAGCATCCCAATTAGAATCTTCATTTCCTGTATTTGAATATTTAGCGTCATATTGCGACCCTGCAGATGTAACATAGAAACCATTGCCATTTAACTTATCCCGGTACGTATCAAAAATAACTCCTATAAAATCTGCATTTCCAACCTGATCTCTCGGAGCAATTTCCCGGGCAATACTATCCGGATTATTTTCATTCATCCGGGCATAAACATATATGGCAACATTATCATATAAAATTTTCACCACTGTTTGCTGCTCCTGTTTTTCAATGCGTCCTGGAACAGGTCTTTGTTCTATAAAACCGCTCATTTCTGGTGCATTTTTCCATGCCTCATCAGTTAACAAGCCGTCAATTTTAGGAGTAATTTTGGTTCTAACAGCCCTTATCTGCTTTGAGCTTTGCCCTACGCTTTTTCCGATACACCCCAAAAGCCCTATAGCTAATACTAAAAAAACCCTCATGCTAAAAAATATGTGCCCTATAAGACGATGGTAAGGTGCACAAAGTTGCATTTTATTTTAAAAATTTTTCTAATGAAGGCATTGGGGTATAATTGGTAACTTTGTATTCGCTTGTTAAAATAGTATAAATATGTTTGAAAATCTGCAAGATAAACTCGACAGGGCATTTAAAGTCTTAAAGGGACAGGGATCGATTACCGAAATAAACGTGGCCGAAACCATGAAGGAAATCAGAAAAGCCCTTTTGGATGCCGATGTAAACTATAAAACAGCTAAAGCTTTTACAGACGACGTAAAAGAAAAAGCGCTGGGTCAAAACGTATTAACGTCTATTTCGCCCGGACAGTTGCTGACTAAAATTATGAATGATGAGCTGACTGCTTTAATGGGCGGTTCGGCTACAGAACTTAATCTTTCTACTAATCCGAGCGTGATTCTTATTGCCGGGCTAAATGGCGCAGGGAAAACGACTTTTTCGGGAAAGCTGGCTAATTTCTTAAAAAATCAAAAAGGAAAAAACCCATTATTGGTTGCTGGAGACGTTTATCGCCCCGCAGCAATAGACCAGTTACAAGTTTTAGGGCAGCAAATTGGTGTTCCGGTTTTTGCAAACCTGGAATCGAAAGATCCTATAGGCATTGCACAGCAAGGTATTGCCGAAGCAAAAAAGAATGGTAATAACGTGGTGATTGTTGATACAGCTGGCCGTTTAGCGATTGATGAGGAAATGATGAGCGAAATTTCCGCAGTAAAAACCAATACCAATCCGCATGAAATTCTTTTTGTAGTTGATGCGATGACAGGACAAGATGCGGTAAATACCGCGAAAGCATTTAATGATCGCTTGGACTTTACCGGTGTGGTTTTAACCAAATTGGATGGTGATACACGGGGAGGTGCCGCTTTATCCATTAAATCGGTTGTTAATAAGCCAATTAAGTTTGTAGGAACTGGCGAAAAAATGGAAGCATTAGATGTTTTCTATCCCGATCGGATGGCTTCGCGTATTTTAGGAATGGGAGATGTAGTTTCATTGGTAGAGCGGGCACAACAACAATTTGATGAAAAGGCGGCAGCCGAACTTCAGAAGAAAATCAGAAAAAATAAGTTCGACTTTAATGACTTTATTGGCCAAATTCAACAAATTAAAAAAATGGGTAACATGAAGGATTTAATGGGAATGATCCCTGGTGTTGGAAAAGCAATAAAAGAGGTGGATATCGACGATAATGCATTCAAACCTGTTGAGGCTATTATTCATTCCATGACTCCGTTTGAAAGAGAAAACCCCGACGTGATTAGTCAAAGCCGCCGTATGCGTATCGCAAATGGGTCCGGAACAAACATTCAGGAAGTAAATAAGCTGATTAAACAGTTTGAGGATATGCGAAAGGCCATGAAACAATTCTCAAATCCAGCTGCTATGGCAAAAATGATGAAGGGTATGCCAAAAACGCCTTTCGGACAGTAGTAAAGTGGATCAAAAATACTAAAAAAGTCCTTAGAAAATCTCGGGACTTTTTTTATTCACTCACTTACAGTAAATTCGATAAACACAATCAACATGCCGGTAAAAACGTATGGTAGCGCCGTTTACGGAATTGAAGCGACGACCATCACTATCGAAGTAAACATTACCAGCGGAACCAAGTATTTTATTGTTGGATTACCTGACAATGCCGTTCGGGAAAGCCTGCTGCGGGTAGAAAGTGCCATAACCACAACCGGCTACCGCATGCCCCGACAAAAGATTGTGGTGAATCTTGCTCCAGCGGATATCCGAAAAGAAGGTTCATCCTACGATCTGGCCATCGCAGTAGCTATTCTGTCTGCTTCAGGCCAGTTGGAAACCGATCTTTTGGATCAATACCTCATCATGGGTGAGATTTCTCTGGATGGCGGAATCCAGTCGATAAAGGGGGCTTTACCCATTGCCATTCAGGCCCGAAAGGACGGTTTTAAAGGATTAATTCTTCCGAAAGCGAACGCCAAAGAAGCCGCTGTGGTTAATGATCTGGAAGTTTACGGCCTGGAAAGTTTAAGGGAAATCATTGATTTTTTAAATGGTAAAAGAAATTTTGAACCTACCCAGGTAGATACACGAGAAGAATTTTACAATAACATCAATAATTACGAAAGCGATTTTTCTGATGTAAAAGGTCAGGAAAACATTAAACGGGCACTTGAAATTGCAGCAGCCGGAGGACACAATGTGATTCTCATTGGTCCGCCAGGAGCGGGAAAAACTATGCTGGCTAAACGTCTTCCAACTATTTTACCCCCTTTAAATTTATACGAAGCATTAGAAACTACTAAAATACATTCTGTTGCCGGAAAATTGGCCTCTGCAGATTCTTTAAAGACGATTCGCCCTTTTCGCCAACCACACCATACCGTAAGTGATGTGGCTTTGGTTGGAGGGGGAGCATACCCACAGCCTGGAGAAATATCGCTGGCTCATAACGGCGTTTTATTTTTAGATGAGCTGCCCGAGTTTAAGCGGGCAGTGTTAGAAGTGATGCGACAACCTTTAGAAGATCGGCGCATTACTATTTCGAGAGCGAAATTTACGGTAGATTACCCGGCGAGTTTTATGCTGGTGGCTTCCATGAACCCCTGTCCTTGCGGATTTTATAACCACCCCGAAAAAGAATGTGTTTGCGGGCCGGGGATAGTACAAAAATATTTAAGCCGGATTTCGGGGCCCTTGTTAGACCGTATTGACCTGCATGTGGAAGTAACCCCCGTCAATTTTAGCGAACTCTCCTCAGATAGGCCATTCGAGAAAAGCGAGTTGATTCGGGAACGGGTGATTAAAGCACGGGGAATTCAGACCAAACGATTTGAAGAACAGAAAGAAGTGTATAGCAATGCCCAAATGAGTTCGAAAACCGTAAGAGATATTTGCAGAATTAACGATTCCAGTCAGTTACTTCTTAAAAAAGCGATGGAAAAACTTGGATTATCGGCCCGTGCTTATGACCGGATTTTAAAAGTTTCACGCACCATTGCTGACCTTGCCGAAAGCGAAGAAATCCAAATGGAACATTTAGCTGAAGCAATTCATTACAGAAGTCTGGACAGAGAAGGATGGGCGGGGTAAATTAAATATTGAATTTTACATAATATTTAATTATACTTGATCGTCTATTATTAGAAACCCGGGTTAGGAATTTTTAATAAAAAAAGCAAATAATCATGAAAAAACTACTGTTTTTTTTAAGCGCCGTTACCCTGTTAAGTACCGCAAGCTGTAAGGGAGATAAAAATAATAATGGTGTTGATAATCCTCAGAACCCACCACGAACACAGGTACCTGATGAATTTGTAGGCGCTTGGGAAAATGGTAGTATCGACTTTAATCGATGGGAAAATTACTCATCGGGTTATTGGGCAGGCCAAAGTGCGGTAGCTTCGAGAGAGGCAATGGTCTTCCAAAAAAATGGCGATGCCAAGTTTTATAGATATGAACATACTGGTAACCTCTATGAAGAACTTATTGATTGCACAGGTACTGTAACTTTTAATGGTGATGGAACTTTTACTTTCTATCCTGTACAAGGACGCATAAGAACTTCTAATACGACTCAACCCCTTTCTGAAAAACCACTTACGAGCGCACAATTAGCTAGCTCTAAATTAAAGGGTACGCGGGGTTATTCTTATGACCCTTCTAATTCTTCAAGAATACAGATTACGGTTCCAAGCTCAGCGCCTTATTATTGGTATAGAAAAAGTTAAACCTTAGGCCCATCAAGCCTGGGAGATGATGCTATGAATGACAATGGTAATTTTAAGCAATGAAATCACTTAATTATATTACTATTATTGCCGCAGTTTTTACCTTATTGTCTTGTAATACTTCGGGCCAACAAAAGAAAGATCAAAAAGTAAACTTAACTCCTCCTCCGGGCAAAGCCATTGCCGCTTTTGCAGAAGGTTGTTTTTGGTGTTCGGAACATATTTTTGAAGAACTGGCTGGTGTAGACTCGGCTGTTTCGGGTTATGCCGGCGGATATACTAAAAATCCAACGTATGAAGAAGTGTGCGCTGAAACTACCGGCCACGCCGAAACGGTATTGGTGTATTATAACCCGAAAGTTATTTCATACGCTGACCTGCTGGAAGCTTTCTTTACTTCGCATGACCCAACCACGTTGAATCGCCAGGGGCCAGATGAAGGCACTTCGTACCGCTCGGCGATATTTTATCAGAATGATCAAGAAAAAGAACTGGCACAACAAGCCATTAAAAAATGGACATCCTCCTTTAAGGATCCGATTGTTACCAGTTTAGAGCCACTAAGGGCTTTTTACCGGGCAGAAGAATATCATCAGAATTATACCGAATACAATCCGAGTAGCTCCTATATCCAAAATGTTTCTATGCCAAGATTTCAGTCTTTCAAAAGAGCATGTAAGCTAAAGATGAAGCGATAGTCATAAATTGCTCGCTTATTGTTTACTTTTACTAGTGCATGGAATATCAGGTCTTTGGTCTTCAAAATGGAATACGGTTATTATATAAACCTTCTCCCTCATCTATTTCGCATGCTTGTATTGTAATTAATGCCGGTTCGAGAGATGAGCCTGAAAATAAAGACGGATTGGCTCATTTTATTGAGCATTTGTTGTTTAAACGCACTGGGAAAAGAAATACAACCCAGATTTTAAACCGACTGGAATCTGTTGGCGGCGATTTAAACGCCTATACAACGAAAGAGTATACCTGTATACATGCATCTTTTCTTAACCCACATGTAGAGCGGGCTTTAGACCTTTTTGAGGACCTGGTTTTTCATTCGGTTTTTCCAGAAGATGAGCTGAGAAAAGAAAAAAGTGTGATTCTGGATGAAATTGCCTCTTATGAAGATCAGCCGGAGGAAGCGATTAATGATGATTATGAAGATCAAATCTATCAAAATCACGAACTGGGCAGAAACATATTAGGAACTGAAAAAACAGTAAATAACCTTTTTAAATCAGATATAAAACAGTTTTTGACTAAAAATTATACTACTTCGGAGATTGTTATAGGCGTTTTTGGAAATTACAGTTTTGAAAAGTTGAAGCGGGTTTTTATCAAACTATTTAATGATATCCCCGCTAACCGCTCTCTAAAATCCAGAACACCTCCAGGCAGGTATCATCCTGAAACTAAAAATTTTAAGAAGCCCATTTCGCAAGCGCATGGTATAATTGGAAACCGGGCCTATTCCATTCATCATCCTGATAAAACTGCTTTGCTTTTATTAAATAATATTTTGGGGGGCACGGGGATGAGTTCCCGGTTAAATTTACAAATAAGAGAACGGTATGGAATCGCTTATACCATCGAATCAAATTATATTCCGCTAACCGATACAGGCATTTTTTCTATCTATTTCGGTACGGACCAGGAAAAAATTGCTAAAGCGTTAAAGCTGATCCATAACGAGCTTAAAAAGCTTCGCGAAATAACACTTGGAACTTCGCAATTGCATCGGGCAAAACAAAAATTTATTGGGCAAATCGCATTGGGTGAAGAAAATCGAATGGGCTTGCTGATCTCCATGTGTAAAAGTCTGTTGGATTATGGGAAAGTAGATACACTGGCAGAGATTTTTGAAAAAATAAACAACGTATCGGCAGAACAATTGCTTAAAGTAGCTAATGAGATTTTTGAACCCTCGGCACTAAGTTCTTTATTTTTTGAGCCTTTGAATGATTTAGAGGCGGATTAAACACAAAATCATTGTATTTTTGCCGCATGAAATTACCCATTATTGCATACGGCGATTCTATACTACGCAAAAAAGCTTCTGACATTTCTAAGGATTATCCAAGGCTGAATCAATTAATTGTGGATATGTATGAAACAATGTACAATGCACATGGTGTAGGTTTAGCGGCGCCTCAAATTGGGCTTTCTGTTCGCTTGTTTGTAATTGATGCTACTCCCTTTGCCGAGGATGATGAAAAGTTAAAAAATTTTAGAAAGGTATTTATCAACGCAAAAATTTTAAAAGAGGCGGGTGAAAAATGGGATTTTAATGAGGGCTGCTTGAGTATCCCTGAAATTCGTGAAGATATCAGTCGAAATCAAACAATTACCATATTCTATGTGGACGAAAACTGGAAAGAATATACAGAAACGTATTCAGGCTTAGCAGCACGAATTATCCAGCACGAATACGATCATATTGAAGGTAAACTTTTTACTGATAGACTTGGTCCCCTACGAAAGGCCATGCTGAAAAGCCGTTTAGAGGCTATTTCTAAAGGCTTGGTAAAAGTGGATTATAAGATGAAATTTCCGGCTCAGAAAAAAGGACGTTAATCGGGCGATTTTCTACTTTTATCTCCCCGTAAAATTTGCTGAATAAATGCCCCCCATTTTAACGGGTCTAGCAAAGGATTTGCACCTCGCTGATTCATGTGCCGGGTGCTTAAATCAATGTGATTATTCTGGAAGTTGAGTGTTTGTATTTCTTTTCCATCCCGAGGCAGCTCTCTGGCCATTGCTAAAATACTGGCACGTTCTACATTTTTCTTTGCTATTTCCAAATCATCATCCGCCACTTTCATGGTCATAAATTCCCTGGT